>JAYSPO010001264.1:0-32669 GCA_043722015.1 Candidatus Kuenenia sp.
ACAAGTGTTGAAGTCTTTTGTGCCATTCATTTCTCTGCAAAGAATGCAGGATGCCGACATTTTTCTGCTATCAATTTTTCTGCTTTCTATTTTCCCGTCGCAAATCTTCCTGAGTTTCGTCTTCAACCATGGGTTGCGGGCGAAGCCCGCGTTGGGTTCATCCGTGTCCATCTGTGGTTCAAACTGTCATTTTCGAAATGTCGTGAACGGTTACGAATTCCCTCCGTTCGTCAACGTCCCGGAGAATTTTCATGGCATCCGTAATTTCACCACCAGATTCGACTTCACCGCCAGCCACGATTTCGCCTTCAAATGTAAAATCGCAGCAGCAATCGATACCGCCCTCAACAACGATCTCACCGCAGAAAGCGCTGACGCCGTCGAGCGAAATCGATCGTTACCGGTTCACGATCAAACAGTATCACGAGATTATTGATCGCGGAATTTTCGCTGAGGATGAACCGCTCGAATTGATTCGAGGAGAGATCGTCAGAAAGATGCCAATTGGAAACCCACACGCAGCAACGGTAAAGCGTCTGAATCGATTGTTCTCAAATCCTCTTTCAGCGGGAACACTGGTCAGCATTCAGGATCCGATTTCCACAGAAGACAGTGAACCCGAACCCGACGTGGCAATACTCAACTTCCGCGATGACTTGTATGCATCACGTCGCCCCGTTGCTCAGGACGTGCTGCTGCTGATTGAAGTGGCAGATTCGTCCCTGGCGTATGATCGCGAAGTCAAAGGACCCATTTACGCCGAAGCAGGCGTCCGCGAATACTGGATTGTCAATCTGATCAATTCGACAGTCGAAGTCTACAGCGATCCTCAATCCGATGGTCGTTTTGCAACGGTCACGACGGCTGCGTCCGGCGAGATTCTGACACCGCTGCTGCTCAGTGGATTTTCAGTGCCGGTTGACGAAATCCTGGGGCTGACTCAGACGCAGCGTGATTGAAATCGTTTCGGATGCAATGTCCTTTGGAGGCCAGCCATGTCATTTGCGGCAATTGATCAAGCCATCATCCAGCCTCCGCCAGGCACCCGGTTACCCGCCCGATTCTCGGTCGCGCAGTTCGATGCAATGATCGACGCGGGTGTGTTTTCTGCGGAGACGGATCGACAGATACAATTGCTGAATGGCGAGATCGTCTTCATGACACCACCCAATCCATTGCACGATGATGTTGTCGGTCTGCTTTCGGCTTGGGCCTTTGGCGAACTCCACAAGTCACAGGAGAACGTTGAAATCCGCGTGCAGCTTTCAATGGACCTTTCTAACCAGAACAGCGTTGTGCTGCCGGACCTTATCTTCGTTGCGCCACGCTCATATTCGACGCACCGACCGACTGCCGCCGATACTCGACTGTTGATTGAAGTCTCTGACACAACCCTCGTTTACGACCTCGGCGATAAAATGCGAATGTATGCTGCGGAGAATGTCCTGGAGTACTGGGTGATCGACATCCCGCATCGATCACTGATTGTGCACCAGGATCCGAACTCAGGGCGTTATCGCAGCGTGCAGACGTTCGGCGAACATGAACTCGTCAATTCAAAATCCCTTGCCGACGTTTCACTGTCGGTCCGCCGACTGTTCCGCTAACGCGCATTGCTCACGGAACGGTAGGCCGGACCGAGCAAACCCGGCACAAGCCGGAACGGCGACCGCCAGTCGAACACAAGTCCTGCCGACAAGGTGTCGCAACGTGAAACTCGGGTTTGAGCTGTTCCGGCACGCCCGGCGGCCTTGGTCCGGCCTACTTGGTCCGGCCCACTCAGTGACCAATGGAGGCTAACCCGCGTTCTCATCGATCTGCCGTGCGTTGATTCTGTTGTAAAGGCTATCCCAGTCGATCAGCGTTATCTGAGTCTGCCAGATGTCTCCGCGGCGCAGGTCGTCGATCTCATTGTTCTGAGATTCGAGTGTGTTGACCTGAATTGCCTGATCGGTGCCATCAATTGTGCCTATCACCGATTTTCCGTATTCGTACCGAGGATCTTTGACCGGTGAGCCCATTAATGAAGTGACGCGGTCGATTAGAATAGCAGCGTCGAAGATCTGATCGGTTGCGTTGGCGACAATATCCACCCGCGCATTTCCGTGTCGAGGTGCCGCGTTCATGCTTGCAACAAGCTGGAACAAGTCGGACGACATTTCCTGAATCGCCGATTCGACCGACTCTTCGTCGTCGGGTTCAGGCGCTTCAACAGCTGGCGCTGGTGGTGCGAGCGATGTGTTCGGCGTGCCCGGAAAAGATGCATTGCTGTCGGCGGAAGGTATTAACGGGGCGTCCGTCAGATTCCTGAGAAACGATTCCGGTACGACCTGAATCGGCTGTGCCTTAGACCAGTCGGGAAACGCAGGGATATCAATGCGCACCGTCGCCGTCCATTGAATCTTGTTGTCGGATAATTCGAGACTGAAGGCGTCCGTTGTCGGGAACGCAAAGGTGAATTCTTCCGACACCAGTTCGCCTGCCGTCAGCATGTCGTTGGCACGCACAACCAGCTTCTGTTCCAGGATCTTGTGAGTGTGGGTTGTGGCTTTCGTGCCGCTGCCGGATGTGGCCGATTCCTTTCCCAGCAGTGTTAGTCCGATGCTGTTGATGCGAAATTGCTTTCGAGGCTGAAACTGGATTTTTGCGGTCCAATGTTCGCCGGGAGCTACGACAACGTGAGGAACCGAAAGTTTCACTTCGCCCTGGCGACCAGCGAGTGCCTTTTTGCGAAACCAGATGAAGCCTGCGACGATCAGGATGATAGGAAGCAGGAAGAGCGCAAAGGCCACCACTACCATCAACAAAGCTGCGACAATGATACCCAAAACGACTTTGCCAACGATCGAGGACGTGCCTGCCGCTGGCGTCAGGGCAATGACCTCATTTCTGCTGCCGACAAAATGGGCCGAAGGCTGGCCTGGCAACAGAACATAGTCTTCTTCTGCCTTGGGATTGAACGCCCACGGAACATTCATCTGGACAGTCACGTAGTGGTCCACGTTGATCATGGTGCCATGAAAAGTGACCGGATGGGTTGGCGAGAGCAGTGAAAACGAAAGCTCATGCTCCTCGCCCGGTGAATACATTCTGGCGGCTTCCAATTCCACCGTCTCTTTGGTTCCGGACGCCACATTCCCTCGACCGTGAGTCCTCCACTGGTGCGTCGATGTGATGCCGGTGCTCTTGACGGATTCGTTGACACGGATGTAAACCCGTCCTGTGACAGTTTCGCCGCTGGAATACTTACGGTCCTTGCGGTCAAATTCAATTCGGAGATCGCATTTAGACATCCTGAATGTTCCTTAGCTGCTGAAAGGTGTCGTACATTGAATGTTCAATGCTGCGAATATCTGAGCCAAACTGGGTAAACAGTTTCGAGGCAGTGGACATCGTGACCGAAGGAATCGGTCCGTCATCACGCCGCGCGGACTGAATCCGCGCGTTGAGAAGAGTATGCACACGTAACTCGTTTGTGAACTGATTCGCGGCGATTGTCAGGATCGATCGACCAGCCCGGCAAAGATCGCTCCGGAAATCCGTATGAGTCCCCAGGATTAACCGACGGTCTGAACGAAACGTCAGCCATCGCTGCAGCAGAGTCATGCGTTGGGCTTCGTCGATCAGAAGCGGCTCGCCCTCCTCAGGAATCGCCGCCCATTGTCCCTCGGGAATATGGACGTAGGCATTTTCGGCGAAGTGAGCGGCGAGCGCCAGCAGATGGGTTGTCTTTCCGTATCCTTTCTCTCCGATCACCTGGACGACAGCTCGCGGCAATGCCAGATGCCGCAAAGCTTCGCCACAATCGACAGCGGCCAACGCTGTCCGTTCAGCGGCTGTCAGCTCACCAAACGGATTTCGCCGCAGATTCAGATGGGAAAAAGGCAAGGCGATCAAGCAGCATCTCAAATAGCGGTGGACAATAGCAACCCCGGTTTGTATCTGTAATCGTATCGAACAGTGCAGATTGTGACAGCCGAGGGGTTATGGAATGCGATCAGCGAAATTCGCGAAAATCATGTCCGAAGTCAGTCGCCGCAGCATGCTGCAGATCGGCGCGGCTGGATTGCCGGGACTTCTGAGTGCTCGGTCGCTGCGCGCGGCGAGTGGCGATTCACTTGTGGCCAAAGCGGATCACTGCATCGTGTTGTTTCTGAACGGCGGTCCCAGTCACCTGGACATGTGGGACATGAAGCCGGAAGCGTCATCGGAAATACGCGGTGAATTCGATCCGATCGCCAGTAGTCTGCCGGGAGTTCCTGTTTCTGAACATCTGCCGCGGCTCGCGCAACAGATGCATCGTACGACGTTGATTCGATCCATGCATCACAGTGTCAATAATTCGCACGCCGCCGCTGTCTACGCTGCGCTGACGGGGCACGATCGGGGCGAACAGGGAGGTGGTGCGAAGCCATCCGATCATCCGTCTCCGGGTTCCGTGATGGCGAAACTGCGACCAGCCGCCAATCGGACTCTGCCCTACATCTCACTGCCCTACAAAACCAAAGAAGGCGCGGGCGGACCATTGCAGCCTGGATTTCTTGGCGGCTTCATGGGGCCGACGTTTGATCCATTCTGGGTCCTCAATAATCCCGATGCCGCAGACTTTCACGTCGATAATCTCGCGCTGCCCGCACCAGTGACACCGGAACGCATGAACGACCGCTCGCGATTGCTATCAGACCTCGGCCGAGGCCTGAAGATCCGCAACGAACCATCGCTGACCGCGATCGATGACTTTCAGTCTCGTGCGTTTGAACTGCTGACCTCCGATGCCGCTCAACAGGCCTTTGATCTGAATCGGGAAACGCCCGAGATGCGGGCACGCTACGGTCGGAACATTTATGGTCAGAGCACTCTGCTGGCTCGACGACTCGTGGAAGCAGGAACGCGGTTTGTCACGCTGTCATGGGCTCCGGATGCGAACGCGACCTGGGATACGCACGGCGACAATTTCAACAAACTGAAGAAAATCCTGCTGCCGGAATTCGACGCCGCCTGCAGCAGCCTGTTGCAGGATCTGGACGATCGCGGTCTGTTGGAACGAACACTCGTCTGTGTGCTTGGAGACTTTGGGCGAAGTCCCAGAATCAATGCCAACGCAGGCCGCGACCACTGGAATTCGTGCTACACGGTCATGCTGGCCGGAGCCGGAATTCGCCAGGGGTTCGTCTATGGTGCCAGCGACCGTACAGGTTCTGTGCCCGCTGAATCGCCCGTCAGCCCCGGCGACGTGATGGCGACGATTTACCGCCTGCTCGGCGTGCAATCGACCACGCAGATCCTTGATTCCCTCGGACGACCGCATGAAGTAGTCCCCCAGGGCCGCGTGATCAGCGAGATTATCACGTAGGTCCTTTCTGCCGGAAAGGACTTTCGCCGTAAGGCGAACCCATGGGGCCAACGTCCGCTCAACGGCGACGGATGGCGGTCTAAACATCCCGTTTCTGGTCACTGGTCGCGGCGGGCCGCGAAGTCGTTTCCGGCAGAAAGGACCTACCGGCCGCGCTGGGAGATCGATGCTTACTTCGTTACGCTACGATGCCACCGGAAAATTCGAAACGATAGGAATCACTGTTCATGAACCGCCGACGACTCGGAAACAGTCCGCTCACCGTCACCGACATCTGCATGGGCACGATGACCTTCGGGACTCAGTGTGATGAAAAACTCTCATTCGAAATCATGGATCGTGCCTACGAGGCAGGGATTGATTTCTATGATGCCGCAGAAATGTATCCCGTGCCACCGACAGCCGCACTCTTCGGCCGCACAGAGGAAATCGTCGGTCGCTGGCTGAAGACGAAGCCTCGCGAATCTGTGATCATCGCCACCAAGATTACGGGACCCGCTCACGGCTGGTTCGTGCCGCCGGTTCGGCACGGCCATTCGGCACTCGACCGACTGCAGATCATGCGTGCGGTTGAAGCGAGTCTGCGACGCCTGCAGACAGATTACATCGATCTTTATCAGACTCACTGGCCGGATCATGGAGCCCGCTACGAAGATGTCCTTGAACCGCTGACGGAACTCGTGAAGCAGGGCAAGGTGCGCGTGATCGGCAGCAGCAACGAAACCTGCTGGGGGCTGATGAAAAGTCTGGCAGCTGCCGAAAAACATAGTCTCTGCCGCTACGATACCGTGCAGAACAATTTCAGTCTGATCAATCGCCGCTGTGAAAGTGAACTGGCTCAGGTCTGCCGCCGCGAAAACATCGGCCTGCTGCCGTTCTCCCCGCTTGGCGGCGGAGTCCTCACCGGAAAATACATCAACGGCGATCCGCCAGGAGCCCGCTTCACCGAATACCGCAAGCTGGGTGAGCGCCAGCAGAAACTCACTGATCGATTTCTCAACGATCGAGTTTCCGAAACCGTCAAACGCCTGAAAGTCATCGCCGACGATCTGGGTATCACACTCACCGCGATGTGCGTCGCCTGGAGCAAACAGCACGACTTCGTCGCGTCAACCATCATCGGCGCTACCACCGTCGCTCACCTGAATGAAAGTCTTGCCGCAGACGGCCTGATCCTGGACAAGGAGACTCTGCGTCGCATCGACGAGATTGATGTCGCGATCCCGAATCCTATGAAAGAAGACGGCCTGCGACGCTTGTGATGTGATTGTAGGGTGGGACCAGCGGCTGCTAAGCCGCGCCGGCCCACCATCATCGCCGTAATTCAGCAACCGAATAACCCAAGTCACCATCCAGAGGTTTCTCGGGGGTGATATCCCCACCGTCATCCACTTGGTTGTTACCAATGCTGTAGATCAACACACGACCGTTATCTGACTTGAACCGCAGCGACTGGCCATCGAAAGGATCGATGAGCCGCGAGGATTTCTCCGAGGCATCACCAGCGATCAGATCCTTGAGGTCTGCTACTGACACCACTGGCAGCATGCCGTGCTGAAGTCGATAGCGATAGGCGGCAATGGTCACGATGGCGCAATTCTGTCGGGCTTCCGCTCGCATTCCCGCGCTAACGGCCGTCTGGAGTGCTGGCAGCATCTGCATCACGCTCATGTACTTCATCTGGGAAATCATGCTGGCGGACATCGTCTTGAGTTCTGCATCCGTTTTCTGGCTTCGCTTCGTCGCCTCCAGCCACGACGTTTCCATGCCTTCTGCGTACTCTCCAATCAACTCGATCGCCTTTACCTTGTTTTCGTCGCGGAACAGGATTCCCGGAGACCTATTGATGGGAGACCTATCGATGGCAGTGAGACATTGCGCGCGTTCGCCGTAAAATGCTGTCAGCATCTCCCGGCGAAAGTCTGCACGCCCGATGGCGGCTTGCAGACTTTCAAGCTCCGCGTCGGTCCATTCGCAGTGAGGCAGCATGTCGGCGGTCAGCTCGCAGCCGATCGCATGAGTCGCAATTCTGACAAGCTGAGAAATCAGGATGGGGTCGCCGCGAAGGGAATCGGACACAGCACAGATTCCAGTCACATCTTTCAGTGCTTTGGAATCCTCGCGATCATGTGCATGAACATGCGCGCTGAGTGTGAGCAGTCTGGCGACTACCCGAACTTCCTGTTGCGCAGTCAGAACAGCATTCAGGCCTAAAGTGAAATCGACCGGATATCTCGCCATTCCTCCGGCGGCCGCAGCACGCCTGATGAGTTGCATCTCACCGTCCAGTTCTTTGAGAAAGGTTCGTGAGATTTCCAGCTCCGCCCATTCGTTGCCCGGTTCCGGAACCGGTGTCGGCCCCAATCCCACGATCGGAATCTTTGCCGCGCGCTGTTCGATCCCGGCATTTTTCACTGCAGTCGTTGCGGAAATCCAAAGCTCAGACGTGTCGGTGACATCCGGCGGCACGGAATAATAAGCGTTCAGTTCCACTGCGTTTGTCGGCAACCCCTGCGATCGGAGGTCCGTAATTTTCTGATTCAGCCGCGACGAACTGAACATGGAGAACAGACCCAGCAAGACGAGGGGAATCAACACGACGGCACAGACCCCGGCCATCAACAGTCGCTTGCGAGATTGTACTCTTGTGGCGTTTTCATTCATGGTATGTACCGTTCCAGTCACGGTAGAAAGTTGCATATGACTGAACAACCGAATGATGGACAACCGAATTACGACAGGAACAGTTCCAAATGCCCAGTGCCGTCCTACCAATGCATCACGCAGCCGCCGTCCACGTTGATCGTCTGTCCCGTCACTTCGCTGGCTCGGGTACTGCACAGAAAGACGATCATCGCCGCGATGTCGTCAGGCTGCTGCCAGCGTCGAAGCGGAATCACCTGATTGATTTTGTCCGCTGCCCAATCTTCATACGACCGGCGTTTCTCGACCGGTTGCTGGTCGTGCCATGATTTCCAGACGGATTCATTGAGCGGCGTCTTCACCATCCCCGGACAAACAGAGTTGACGCGCACTCCGGACGCCGCGAGATCCTTCGCCATGCATTGAGCGAAATTAATATTCGCCGCCTTGCTCGCACTGTACGGCGGGTCTGTCTGCGATCCCATTTGACCGGCAACGCTCGACAGAAAAACAATCGCCCCTTGCCCACGAGACTGCATCGCCGGTCCAGCCACATGCGCCACATTCACCAGGCCCAGAATATTGACCTGCAGAACTCTTTCCCAGGCCGACACTGGAACACGCATGTACGGAAACCCGAAGTGCCCGGAACCAATCGCCGCTGCATGGACGAGGATTTCTACGGGCCCCAACTGCTCTTCTACCTGCCGCCACGCGGCTTCGACGGCTGTCAGACTTGTGACATCCACAGACTGAATCATTTCGGCCCCGACCGGCTCTTTGACGGCTATGTCCCAAACGGCGACGCGAACGCCTTCAAGAGCCAGCAACCGCACCGTCGCCGCGCCGATACCGCTCGCCCCACCGGTCACAATGGCCACTCTTCCAGTAATGCCAAGATCCAAATTCCATCTCCTTCCAATTTCCGGCGGCGAGCGGTGCGGCGTTTGCCCATCGGTTATTTGCGGTTGCTGTACCGTGGACACCGATGTCCGAGTCCTCACCAGAATGCCTTGCCATGACACAGGTTTCCAGAGGTACAACAACCTCGGCATCGACCGCGTTCCATGGCCAGGTGCGACGGACATGAACGTCCATCCTACATAATATCACACTCGCGTCAAATCGCCGTCGATTGCACAAAGAGAGTGATTTAACGTGCATAATCTGGCGTGCATCGCAGCAAACATTTCATTTTTGTGTCAGAATGGTATCCCGGCTGTGTTTAGCCTTGCGGGAGGACCGGGGTGACTGAGTTTCCGGAAACACGTGAGAGCCTGTTGCTGCAGGTACGATCGCCCGCGAATCGCGAGGCATGGGATCAGTTTGCGCTCATCTACCAGCCTGTGATCTACCGTCTGGCTCGTCACCGGGGACTACAGGATGCGGATGCTCAGGATCTGGCTCAGCAGGTTCTGATGGCCGTGGCCTCGGCCATCGGAGGCTGGGAAAAGACCAGCGAGTCGGTCCGGTTCCGTCACTGGCTTCGACGGGTCGCACGAAATGCGATCATTAATGCCCTGTCCCGACAGCCGCATGATCGCGCGGCTGGAGGTTCGTCGGTGCAGGAACTACTGATGGAACAACCACACCCGGATTCGGAATCTGACGCACAGATCGAACTGGAGTATCGGCGGGAGATTTACCTGCGAGCGGCCAGAATCGTGCGGAGGGATATTGAACCAGACACATGGCGGGCCTTTGAATTTACGGTCATTGAAAATCGAGGCATCGACGAAGCAGCGGTCGAACTGAACAAGCCCATCGGCACAATCTATGCCGCCCGCAGCCGCATCATGCGGCGACTTCGTGAAGCGGTCCAGGAACTGGAGAAGGCAGAATCATGAATCTGAACCTGCGAACAATCTCATGCGACCCCGATCGGCTTGAGTCGTTTCTCAGCGGCGAATTGAGTGACGCGGAGGAACGCGATTTGACTCTGCATCTGAACACCTGCGAGCATTGTCGCCGCACTCTGGAACAGCAAGCCGCTGAACCTGGAGCCTGGCGTGAGGCTGAAAATCTGCTCAAGCCGTCGGGATTCGATTCACCTGGGATTGACGAGAATTCCGATTCGGGATTTTTAAAGGGTCCGCAACGGCAACCACTGCAAATCCAGAGCGTGCTCGACGCGCTCAAGCCAACAGATGACCCTGAGATGCTCGGGCGACTTGGTGGTTATGAAGTCTCGGGCGTCGTTGGTGCGGGCGGCATGGGGGTCGTGCTCAAAGCCATCGACACGTCTCTTGATCGCACCGTGGCCATTAAAGTGATGGCGCCTCATCTGGCAAGCAGTGGTGCGGCTCGAAAGCGATTCGCCCGCGAGGCCAAGGCGGCCGCCGCCGTGCTGCATCCCAACGTGATTGCCATTCACAGTGTTTCGAATGACGAGTCGTTACCGTATCTCGTGATGCCCTACATGCGCGGGACCTCACTGCAGAAGCGCCTCGACCGGGAAGGCCCGCTGTCGCTGAATGAAATCCTTCGTATCGGATCGCAAATCGCCGCAGGACTCGCTGCCGCACACGCACAGGGATTGGTCCATCGAGACATCAAGCCTGCCAACATTCTCCTGGAAGACGGCGTCGAGCGTGTCACAATCACCGATTTCGGACTCGCCCGAGCCGTCGATGATGCCACGATTACGCACAGCGGCGTGATTGCCGGCACGCCTCAGTACATGTCTCCCGAACAGGCTCGCGGCGAAGCCGTGGAACAGCGGAGCGACCTGTTCAGCCTCGGCAGCGTGTTGTACGCCCTCTGCACAGGCCGCGCACCGTTCCGAGCGGAATCGACCTACGGTGTCCTGCGCCGCATCATCGATGAAGAGCCGAAACCAATTCGCGAACTCAATCCGGAGATCCCCGAATGGCTGTGCCGGATCGTCGCCCGACTCATGTCCAAGCAACCGAACAACCGTTTCGAATCGGCTCAGGAAGTTGCCAGGTTGCTGGAAGAATGTCTCGCACATATCCAACAGCCAGACTTCGTTCCGTTACCGGCCGCAGTTGAGACTCAAGTGAATCGTCGTCGTTCCATTTTCAACTCGCCCCGCAGGAGAATTTTCGCCATGGTCGCAGCTTTCGGACTCACTTTACTGGGAATGATCTTATGGCAGGCCTCAGCACCGCCCGACATTTCAGGTCAATGGACGGGCGCAGAATGGGGCAGCGTCATCCTCGAAGAGAAACAGTCCGGAGAGTATGCCGGAACCTACACGGATACGTTCGGAGGCAAACCGGGGACGATGCAAATGAAATGGTCACGACTTGAACACCGCTTTAACGGGACGTGGCAGGAGGGGAATGACCGCAGCGGAAAAATCTCAGTGCGGCTTGTCGATGGTCAGATTCGCGGTGCGTGGACGACGAGCAAAAAGTCGGAGATCGGTGCCGGCACACCCGGTCTGGCAGACCTGTTGTGGGTTCGTCAAAAAGAGTCCGAGACGGCAATTGAAGGACAAGTCGTTGCAGTCTCCAACGCGGGGATCGTCAAGATCTCGATTGGGCACGACGACGGACTCAAAATCAGGATGAGGCTGGGTGTCTTCCATGAAGCGGAACGCCGCGGGACCCTTGAAGTCAGGACGATCGGTGCAGACAGCTCAACCGCAGCGATTATTGGGATTAATAAACCCGCAATCCCGATCCAGCGGGGCGACCGAGTCGTCGGCACGATTCCTGCCGCGACGACGACCCCGCTGACTTTAGAGGCCGACAAAGACACTAAGTCTTCCGGCGTTGAGGCTCCGCAGCGACGACTGGAGGTCTGCTCAGCCACCGAACTGTCCGCAAGCGAAGCAGCGGCTCTGGAAAAGTCGGACGCTGTTCGAGAAATCCTGTATCTGAATTCCAGCGACGGTAAAGTCATTCTGCTTCGGCGAAATTCCGAAATCCTTCTGGATGAAACCGATCTCGTGTCTGCTGCCGCAACCCCAGATCCGGATCCTCAAGGATTTTACTCGATCAACCTCGAGCTCACCGCAGAGGCCACAAAGCGATTTGGGCGGGAGACCCTGCGGCTGTCAACACAGAATCCTCCTGTGCGGCTGGCGATTCTGGTTCCCGGCAAGGTCCTTATGGCCCCCGTCCTGCGTGCGGCAATCACAGGCGGAAAACTACAAATCACGGGAGACTTTACGAAACAGGACGCCGAACGGCTGGCGTCGGACTTGCATGGTGCCACGAATTCCAGTCATGGCAAACCACTGAAAGTAGCAGAGTAGAGACAGCCCCTGGGTGTACCATCGAGACAAGAATATCACCGGCCTGAATCTCTGCTTTTTCGGCGAGTCCGCCCGGCGTGACCGTTTCCACGCGAAATCCGATCGGGAATTGAGTCCCGTTCAACTCGGCGGCCGCCACAGGCTCCTGCGAAATCTGCATGTCGAGGTACTTCGAGATATAGGAAGGCGTTGAGCGGTGGAATGCCTGAGCCAGTTGGTACATGGGCTTCTCAGGTGCTGGCTTTGTCTGCGATCCTTCCCATCGCAGTTGCGGGTTCAGCAGATCCTCGACCCGGCGATCTCGGCGGGGCCGTGCTGTTTTCAAAACTCAACTCATCCGAGACATGTTTTGCGATGGTCGCTTCCAGAATCACGTTGGGTGCGTACCGACATCTGGCAGGCGTACCAGGCTCTCATGGAGCAATGAGAGAATGCCTGAAAGAACCACGATTCCGATCGGAACCGCTTCCAGGCCTCCCAGTCCAGCCATGACGCCGAGTATTCCGGGCACGGCAGCAGCACCGATCATGGCGGCACCGACCTGGAACCCGATGGCATGACCCGATAACTCCGTCCCCAGCCGCTGCGGCGTCCGGGACATCAGGCAAGGGAAGACAGGAGCCAGTCCAAATCCAGCGAGTGACAGACCCAGGAACGCAGCTTCCACGGGAAGTCGGGCCGCAAACAATAACGCCCCGCTCCCCGCACCAAGCAGGCAAAACCGAAGAAGGCGATCGATCCCGACGCGGTCTGCAATTAACCCGGACACAACGCGCCCCGCACCGATCGATCCCCAGTAGACACCGACCGCAATCCCTGCCATGTCGGGACTGACATGTCGAGACTCCGTCAAGACCGTGAATGTCCATTGACTGAATGTCACCTCAAGGCCGGTGTACAGAAAGAAGACTGCCATCTGGAGCCAAACAGCAGAATGCCGCAACGCATTCCCGGCACGAATCGGCAACCGCTTCTTCTCCGCGATTGGCGACGTTTCTCCCCAGGACCGATGCGAGATCAGGAACATGATTGACATGGCCAGCATCGTCCCGCCCACGGCCGAGTAGCCAGTGCTGTAGTGGCGACCACTGGCCAGCACGCTCGACATCAGGACCGGGCCGATCAGGGCACCGAAGCAATAGCAGGCGTGCAACCAGATCAGCTGTCGAGCCGACATATGGTGAGCGGCGTATCCATTCAGGCCGGAGTCGATCGCACCGGACCCGAGACCGTGAACCAGCGCACAGAATACGAACGCGGCCCATATCGGGGAGAAACCGAACCCAAACATGGCGGTGGCCACGAGTCCGGTACTCGCGGCAAGGACCAGGCCGATTCCGAAAGTGTGCATCAATCGACCGGCAAGAAAACTGCTCAGCAGATACCCGATACCTGAGACGACCAGGACTATGCCGACGGCCCCTTGACGCAGTTGAAACGTGTCCCGAACCGACGGCCAGGCCACGCCTATGACCGCATCGGGAAGACCAAGGCTGACGAAACCGATAAAGGCCAGAGCGAGCAGGAAGTAACCGGGGCGAGCGGGAAAGGGGCGATTCATTCTGGCGAGTTCTTTCATGCCATCGTTGAAGCTGGATTGCATTGTGGCAGGGTTGGCAAAACGCCGCAACCCGCACTATTGCCACGATCTTGCGGGTTGTTGATTTAATGGGGTCAGACCCCCTACTCACGGGAATCGAAGCCAAATTCGCTGGAGTTTTCGCTTCGACTTCCGTCATGAAGGGGTCTGACCCCATTAAATCAACAGCCCTCTTGCCGCGTCCTGCACACGGAGAATCGATCTGGAGGGAATGCAGAAGTTTGGCTAAAGTCCGGCCCGCTTTTCGGCGTCTGAAACCAACCTCCAATCCAAAGGCGATAATCGCCGACATTTCGATGCGGCGATTCACATCAGCTATGACAGAGAATCCTCAGCAGTTGGACGTTTCCCGATCGTTCTGCGTGATGCTGCATGACGTGGCTCCGATCTACGCTTCGCATGTGGCGACGTTCACGCAGTCCCTGGCGCCGTTGGTGGGAAACGCGATGTCGGCCGCTGTCGTCCCATGTTGGGGCGGAGTGTCTTTGTGCGAAAAGGATCGACCATTCCTGGATCGTGTCCGCGCCGCATACGCGAACATTCAGCTGCATGGCTACGAACACTTCCGGCCGGGTCGCGGAGGACTGGTGTCAAAGATCGCGGACGGGAAGGACGAAATGAACGGCCTGGACCCTGCCGAGACCGACCGTCGCCTCGCCGCAGGCCAGGAGATTCTGGAACGCTGGATGGGCCAGCCAGCCAGCGGGTTCATCGCGCCGACGTACAAGATCGGGTTCGCAACTCCTGAACGCCTCGCGAAATTCGGCATCCATTATACCGTGGGATATGGTCAGGTTGTGACGTCAACAGGTCAGCGGCTGCAGCTGTCAACCTGGGTCTGGGACGTTTCACCAATTCGTCTGCTGTGCCGCGCGGGATACAGGTTGGGGGAACTTCAATATCGATTCCGAAAACATGCTCTGCCGTGTGTCGTCCTGCATCCCCTTGATCTGGAACGCGGGTTTCTTCCCCAGATAGAACGAACTGTGCAGAAACTGCTTCGCGCGGGGCGGAAACCGGTGTTGCTCGAGTCCGTCGGATATGGTGCTAAGCCTTAGACTGATTCGAAATGATCATCCGCCCGGCAATAAATGTCGCACCACGCCAGTGGGTACGGACCAGTCCGGCATGAGATAACAACGCTCGCGTCATGGCACACATGACGAACAGCCGCCCCAGAGGCGCCAACGGGGCAGTCAGGATCGGGGCGCCCACCAACCAAAACAACGCAATGTCGAGAGCGCATCTGAGACTGAACGCGATCGCAAACCCCAGTCCCGTGCCATGCGTCAGCCATTCGACGCTTCCGGTCTGAATCGCATTTGACGCGCCCCACAGCATTGCACAGAGAGGAAGCACGAACAGAAAAATCATTCGGCCCAGCGTGATCGTCAGTTGTGAAGGTGTGAGCGCTCCTTTGAAAATACGACTCCAGCCATTCCAGGATTCAGGCAGGGTGCCGTACGAACCAGTCTTGTAGAAACCCTCGCCCTGTGCCACTCCCAGCCGCAAACCAGCACGCTTCGCTGCTCGTGCCAATTCGAGGTCTTCGCTGATTTTCGAACGAACGGAACTCCAACCGCCGATCGATTCGAATGGCCCCCTGCTGACCATAATGAACGCACCATTCGCGAACGCATCAGGCCAGCGAGGGTCACTCACGCGTTCCGGTCGCAACCATGCGAGGAGGGCCTCCGCACAACACGGTACGGCCAGGCATTCCCGCAGCGAATTCATGGTGTACTTTGCTGCGATCGAGAAGAAATCAAATTTGCCGCGAAGCATCTCGACGACGGTCGTACGCAAGGCTGACGGAGCGAGAAACTCACAATCAGCGTCGGTGAAGCACACCATGCTGCCGGTGGCACTCTTCATTCCCAGATCGAGAGCGTGTGGCTTGCCGAACCATCCCGTCGGCAATATAGAAACATGAAGAACTCGCAATCGATCGCCGAATTCCATGGCAAGTCGGTCGAGAATTTCTCCCGTGTCATCTGTACTTCGGTCGTTCACGGCTACCACTTCGAGACCGGGATAGTCCTGGCGAAACAACGATCGTATGCAGGTTTCGATGCAGGTCGACTCGTTCTTTGCCGCGACAATCACGCTGAGATCAGGCAGTTCTGACCGTTGTGAAGGAGCGCTCATCGGTCGTAATGATGATCGTTTCCTGCAAGCACTGATAAAAACAACGGCGATGGCGATCCAGACGCAGGCGATCGTCCAGGCAAGCAAAGTGAGTGCGTTTATGTAGGGAAAGTCCATGGGCCGCATTCCTGTTCAGTGAGAGGCTATTCGAAAAGGGGTCTGACCCTCTCCGGCACAAAAAAATCGACTCGCCTCCAAAGGGTCAGACCCCTTTTCGGATAGCCTCGATTGGACCCGGACTCGTGCTGCGAAGGATCTGAGAATGATGCTCGCGGAATTCGCGGAACTCACGAGCACTGCCACAGATGCGCTGTGGATCGATGCCCGCGGACCGCTGCTGTCTTCCAATGTCGCGCAGCGATGGATTGAGATGGCTGCCATATCATTGCGTGAGTGCAGAAACCTACTTCACGCTTGACAAAAGGCAAATCGGAAGTAAGCGAAGGACACAAGTCAGCAGAACTTGTGTGCCGGATGCGATGATTCTGTGATCGCGCGATTCGAGCGATCGTCGCCGAAATTGTCGAGCCCGGTGCTTTGTAAGATTTTCAAATTGGCGTTCAGGCCTGTCAGCCGCTGGGCGCTGGAGGCGTATTGATTTAGTTGCGTATTGAGCATTTTCGTTTAACGGCGAGCCGCAGGCGTAGGCGAAACTGGGCAGCGACGCCTACGGCTTGCCGTTAAACGATTAAATCAACAGTCTGCTGGCGGGGTGTTCATCCAGGTTCTGAGATTTGACGGAACTTTCGAACTCTGTTCCTGATTCAACTCGCATGTCCTATTTGACTGCGGCCCCGAAGGATGCGACGTCACTCCGGGCTGTACACTTGCGATCGAGGTGCGTGTATCCGCCATCGACGAAAATGATCTGGCCTGTGGTGTGGCTGGAGCATGGTGAAGCCAGGAACACAGCCATGTTGGCCAGTTCCTCAATCGTTGTGAACCTTCTTCCAAGTGGAATGAGCTGTTCCATCTCGGCTTTCGCGGCGGCGGGATCAGGCATGGCTGCCAGACATTTTTCGTAGAGCGGTGTCCAGGTTTCTGCGGGCAGCACGGCGTTGACGCGAATGCCGTGCGGAGCCAGGTCGACCGCCCATTCGCGAGTCAGCCCGTTAATGCCGCCTTTGGAGGCCGCGTACCCCGATGTTCCGCCCTGGCCAGTTTCACAGACTTTGGAGCCAATGTTCACAATCGTCCCGCGCGACTTCTTCAGTGCTTCCAGCGCGAAATGGGCCATCGCATAGACATGGATCAGATTCCGCCGCAGCGAGTCCACAAACGCATCGACTCCGGCATCGAGACCCGCGCCGTCATTGACACCCGCATTGTTCACGAGGATATCGAGCCGGCCGAATCGCTTCACTGTCTGATCAACCGCATTGCGGCAGGCTTCGACGTCTGCCAGATCACCCTGAATGAAGAAACAGTCTTTTCCCTGGTCTGCATACTCCCGCTCCAGGGCTCGGCCTTCTGCATCGCTGCGATTGACGTTTGCCACACGAGCACCTTCCGCGATCAGACGTCGGACGATTCCAAGGCCAATACCTTTTGAACCGCCGGTCACCAACGCGACTTTGCCCACAAGTCCCAGATCCATGATTTTTTATCCCGATGTCGGTGGTATTCGATTCTGCAACCCCGACCAGCGTGGTCACGAATCTGAGTTTCAGGGGGAATTGTCGTCTTAATCGTTTAACGGCAAGCCGCAGGCGTCGTCGCCAGGTTTCGCCTGCGCCTGCGGCTCGCCGTTAAACGAAAATGCCGACCCACGAGACTAAAACGACAGTCACCATGATTTCATGGGGCATCGGCTACCACATGGTCGGAGTCGTTACAGGAGAAGTCAACTCACCCTGCGACAATCACCACAGTTGGCCAGTTTGTGAATCTGCGATTCCTGTAGGGTGCGTGAAGCGGAGCGCAACGCACCAGTGTCGAGCACATTCGCACATGGTGAGTTTCACTCCGCTTCACACACTCTACCGTAAATTGACAGGCTAGCCGGCGATACAACAATCGCTCAACGTGATGGTTGGCTGCCCGCCAGAATCATGTGTAGACTGGCAATCCGTTCCCCGCTGAATTTGGCAATCGGAATCTGTTGGTTCCGTCTGTATGTTTAACCCCGGCATGGAGACCACTGATGCAAACGTCTCTTCTTTTCCGTTTGTTGACTCTCGGCAGCTGCATTCTGAGTTGTGTTGCGACGAACGCAGGTCCAGTCGGGATCGGCTGGACTCCGCACGGCGCAGCCACGACTGCGGGATACATCGCTCCTGACGGAAAGCTGATCCTGTTCGACGGCGGAGCGGCGGGTTGGACACTGCGCCCGTTGGCTTTCCCGCATACTTTGGTATCGGGAGGTCCGATTGTTTTGCTGCCTCAGACGGCCGGCGATCTCTGGCCCACGGTGATTACCGTGTCGCCGACGAACAAGCTGCTGCAGATCGTAAATGGTGGCATTCCGCAGGTCCTGCTTCCTGCTCAGAGTTTTCCCGTCGGAGCTCATCTGGAGCTGGTACAGAACGGCCTGCAAAGGCTGGTGCTGGGCGTGACGGGAACGGGTGATCTGTGGAGCGTGGATCCGGCCACGAATGTGGGACATCTCGTCAGCAGTCCGATGGAATCATTTCCCTTCGGAGCATCGATCAGTGCGGTCGCCGCGGGTGGACAATACCATGTGTTCGCCGTCGATCATTATGGCACGATGCACTATTACTTCGGAAGTGGAGGCGCATGGTCATCAGTGGCGATTGCAGGAGGCCTGATTCCCGGAACGCCGGTGGCGGCTGATGTGTTTCCGATCGGACTGCCACCGGGGCAAAAGCTCAATGTCGCAGCGATCGATCCGACAGGCAATCTTGTATTGTGGAGCAAGCCAGCGGGATTGCCATGGCTGCCGCCCGACATTGTCGCTGCCGGTCAGTCGCCCGGGGCACCGCTGGAAATTGGCGACTCGTCGTTCGGCTCGATGGTCTCGACCATCAGTGCTGGCGGCAACTGGAATGTCTGGATTCATGACCCGGTCGAAGGTTGGGTGATTCATCCGATGGGACCGGGATTTTTTACCGGAGCCCCGATTGCCTTTGCACCAGCGGTCGGCACGTTTTTCACCATCGATCCTCTGGGCCGAATGGTCTGCGCAAGCTGGAGCGGCACGGCGTGGTCAACCGGGTACGCGGTGCCTGCGTTGGCATTCACACCGAAGCTGATCAGTCGCAACTTCATTCCGAATCCTGAACTGCCGCCAGCGACGGTCACATTGATCAATTCCGGGACTGATCCTCTCGTCGTGCAGATTGTCGATCTGTTCGACCCCCGGCAACCGCCGGAGGAAAAGATCCCGGCTGGAGGTCAGGTCGAGATTTCGCTGGCGCGCGAATCGGGTGGAACTTTGGAAGAAGTGTTCCTTGCGCCTGGTCCGGGAGGCGTCCTGCTGGAGCAGACGGCGAGTCACCCGATTCCGCCTGCACAGCGATATACGCTGACCATCTGGTCGGATAAGGAAACGTACAAAGTCCTGCCGTTCAAGGGTGCAAAAAAGGGGACACCGAAGTCGGTGACGGAGGGCTTCAGTCGGCGAACACAGGTGAGTCTTGGTGTGCTGCCGGTCGCTCCCGGAGAGCTGCTGCGTGACGGCGAACAGCTGGATCTGGTTCAGATCGCCAAACGTCTGAAGAATCCCGGCGCAGTGGTCCACTTTCCAAAGCCCGTTGATCAGCCTTGAGGCATGCAGTTGCCTGCCACATTACAAACGAACGAGGACAAACGAATGAGTGCAGTCGGCGTTCACCCTGATTCGGTTGTCACCCATTCGTTTGTTTTCCTCACGTCCCCGAAACAACAGATGGTCGAATAGATTGTGCCGCGACGAGCACGACTCGTCTCGGCGGAGCGAGGCGGCCACATTTCATTCGCGTGCAACTGGATTCTGTGACGGATGTTGTTCACACTGTCCGGCTGTGCAACCGGACATCAAAGCTTTGAAGGCGAATGCCATGAACCAGATCCGACACCGAAATCAACTCGTCTTCGCAGTTACGGCGTTCCTGTTGCTCAAAATTGTGTCTGAAGAGTTGTCCGCGCAGGAAGTCACGCTCAAGGGGCATTCGGGTGCCGTGATGATGGCAACTTTTGCGGCAGAAGACGGGCGCGTCGTGACGGCCAGTAGTGATCAAACAGCCAAACTCTGGGATGCCGTGACCGGTGCGGAGTTGCAGACTTTCAATCAGCATACGGGGCCGTTGTATTGTCTGGCCGTGAGTGCCGATGGACGCACGCTCGTCACCGGAGCGCAGGATAATACGCTGCGTGTCTGGGATCTGCCGCTGAGTCATCCCATTCGGCGCGTAACAGCTCCGGGAGCGGCAGCAATGGACATTGCTTTCAGTCCCGATGGCACAATGCTGCTGGCCGGTTCGGTGGATCACAGTGTCCGGTTGATTGATCTCGCGACGCATGCGACGACTGCTGCGCCGGATCCAGTGCTGCCGACGGCGTTGCTGCGAGCCGGGCATGCGAGTGATGTTCTTGCCACTGCGTATCGCAACGATGGAACGTCGTTCGCCACGGCGGATGCCACCGGTCACATCATGGTCTGGAGCCCCGATCTTGATCAGCCGCTGGCTCGACTGCAGGGACATCCGGGCAAAGTGACGGCGGTTGTCCTGCCGAACAATGATCAGCGATTGGCATCGGCCGGCGACGATGGAATCATCCGCGTCTGGCAGCTTCCGACACCGTCGCCGAAAAAACTGGTGGCATCCGACGTCGCCGGCGGCACAATTGCAGTCCTGCCCGGGCAGCAAGTGGCTGTCTATGCGCTGGCAAACGGGCTGTGTCGTCTGATCAATCTGCTCACGGGAGAAGTTCAGCGTGAGTTTCCTCAACCGGAAGGCGAGACGACGCAAATCGCCGTCTCACCGACGAATGCGTGGTTCGGGCGCGCGAATGCTGCGGGCCGCATGCAGATGATCAATGTCAGCGACGCGAGTATCATAGGTTCGATTTCCGGACACGAGGGAGTAATCAAAGATGTGGCCGTCTGTCTGGATGGTCTGCGCTTCGTCACCGCAGGTGCCGATGGCACGATGCGACTTTGGAAACAGCCGATTGCTACCCTGCCGATGCCTGGCCACTCCGGCGTCGTCCGTGGTTTGGCCGCGGCGAGAAACGGACAGTGGTCGCTCACGATTTCAGATGACATGACCACCCGCCGCTGGAGTGCGGCTGGTGCACTGGCCGCTCAGTATGGAAACCACACCCAGCCGTTGCGAGCTGTCACGATTCGCGACGACGACGCATTGTTTGCGACGGGTGATGCGGAAGGCACGGTTTGGGTCTGGGATGCCGCAAACGGCACGGCGCAGGGAGTTGTCAGCGCCCATTCCGCAGCCGTCACCGCTTTGGAGTTTTCTGCAGATCGCAGCAGTCTGATCACCGCGGCGGCCGACGGCACGATTCGAAGCTGGACGCTGCCTTTGCCTGCTCAAAAACCTGCCGCTGGAGTAGAACCGATCAAGTCCGTTTGGGAATTCAAATCGCCGGACGGAGCAGGCATTCTGCAACTGGCGCGGCTGTCGCAGGAGCAGGGCCTGGTGGCGTTGACGACCGCCGGCACGTCGATTATGCGGCTTCGCTGGGATGGAATCGCCGCCGATCCGATTGCGTCCCCCGGCGGGGTTCTGAAACGTCTCGACGTCGCTGCTAACGGAACCGCATTTCTGGCAACCAGCGATGCGGGACATGTGCATATGTTTGAAATTAACGGCACGCTGCGAAAGTCACTGGCACCGGTCGCCGGATTGACATCAGCCCGTTTCGATCGGGATGGTGCGTTCGTGGCCGTGTGCAGGGCTCAGCCTTTCGTGCAAATGGTCAATGGGGCCACCGGTCAGGTTCACGAAGAACTGTCGACAGGATTTCCTGCGATTGATGCTGCCTGGACAGCTCCGGATCAGCGGAGCATCATCTGCATCGGCGCGGGAAATGACGGTGTGCTTGTGCAGAGGGCTTTACTGAAACTCTGGGGCGGGACCAAAGATGGTGCGACTGCCGTCACGCTGTCTCCGGATCAGCAATTCGCATTTTGCGGTGGCACGGATGGCACAATTCGGCAGTGGAATCTGACGGACGCAAACCCCGCGAACATCGAACCCGTGAGAACATTTGCCGGCCATACTGCACCAGTGTCGGAACTCAGCGTTGCTCCCAATGGCCTGCTCCTGTGTTCTGTCAGCGACGATAAAACACTGCGTATCTGGAAAATCGGCGACGGCTCGATCGTTCGGGAGATCGAGCATCCGAAAGCTGTGGCGTCAGTTTCCGTGTCTCCTGATTCCACGCGGGTCGTGAGCGGCTGTGCCGACGGCATTTTGCGATTGTGGGACGTTACGACGGGGCAGTTGCTCGAATCGTTTGCAGATCACACGGCAGAGACAACCATTCAGTGCGTACGCTGGCTGAGCGACGGCCAAACCATCGTTTCGTCCGGTGATGATAAGTCGCTGATCTCCCTGCGAACGACGGCGAGTCGAGCGGTGGCGGTCCATACGGGAGCCGCTCGCAGCATGGTCGCTTACAACGGTGGCCCACAGGTGATTTCGACCGGTGATGACGCCAAAGTTGTCATGACGAATCTGGCGACGGGAAACAAGGATCGCGAATTCACAGTCGGCGAGCAGAAGCCGGTCATTGTCACCGTACGTCCGGATGCTCAGCGGATTGCCGCAGGCTGCGAAGCGGGCGAGATTCTTGTCTGGAATGCCAACGACGGAACAAAGACATTGCAGGTGCTCAACGTTAATTCTGCTGTGACGGCGATGACATGGAGTCCCGACAATCGCAAGCTGGCCGTTTCCACGGCCAAAAACACGATCCACATTTTCGCACCGTCAATTCAGGGCGTTCAGCCTCCGGTGGAACTGATTCCGCATCAGCAGTTTACGGTCGCAAGCGGCGTCAACCGATTATTGTTCGCTGCCGACAGTCGTTCGGTGTGGACAGCATTGGCCGATGGTCAGATCGAAGAATGGGCGTACGCGGGGCTGGAACAGCGTCGTCAGTTCAATCACGGCGGGCCTGTGTACGGCGTGGCCGTGACACATGACGGTTCGACAGTTGTGTCCTGCAGCACGGATCAGACGGTCCGGGTCTGGGACCCGCTTACCGGTCAGCAGAAGTCTCAGCTCAACGGTCACGTCGGGGCGATCCATGCAGTCGCGCTGAGTCCCGATGAAACATTTGCGGTTTCATCCGGTGCCGACGGTACGCTGCGGCTATGGGACATTGTTGGTGGTCGGCAGCTGAAGCAGCTGATTACGTACGACGCCACGATGTATTCCATCGCTGTGCATCCTCAAGGCGGATTGATCGCTGCGGCCGGAGCCGATCGCAAAGTCCATCTGCTGGACATGATCACCGGCACGGAACGGCAGGTGATGACCGGACATTCAGACTATCTGCATAGCGTGACATTCAGCCCGGACGGTTCTCAGTTGATGTCATACGGTTATGCCGGGCAACTCAAGTTCTGGAACACTGCTGACGGCAAACTGCTGCGTGAAAACCGCATCGGTCGGATTGGCAACACGGCCCAGTTCTCCCCCAGCGGCAAGCAAATCGTGGTCGCGAACGGCGACGGTACGGCCAGCATTGCGCCGAGTGGGATTTGAGGATTCAGGGAGGGCCAGCAAGTTCCTCCATCGCAGGTCCGCCGTTGCTGGTCCACGCTTCGGAGCGGACCTCCAATGGCATGGACTTAAGGCGAGCGGGGGATGTCAATCCCCTGATTTGTTGCGATTGCTGGAAAAATCCAGGCTCTCACGTACCCGGCTCGCCGTTGTAATTCCTTAAGTCCGCGCCATTGGAGCGGGCCTCTTCAGGAATTACTTCCGGCTGCGAAACAAGCTGAGGAACTTCTGCCACAGCCGCGAAAAGTGTCCTGGATCAAGCACGGTTTCAGTCCACGTCTTTCTTGAGGATGTGAAGTTGCCCCAGGCCAGATCGACGTACGGCGTGTATGTCTTTCGCACGGAGTTCCAGATGCCCTGTTCGTTGATGCTGGCGAGTGAATCCCAGTAGTGGCCAAAGATGTTACGGTTGATAATCTTTCCCGCAACAAACAACCCGGTGAGCGTTCCCTGTGACAGACTCTTGACGTTCTCAACCGTCTCCATCGCAATTGCAGCCGAGACACCCAGCAGGCTGACTTGCTCCCGGCTTGCGATCGATCGCATTTCGTCCCAGTAGCGACGGATCTCTGATTCCGGGATCAGGTTCCGCGGATCAATGTCGTTGACAGCTTGCCGCGTCTGTTCAACACTCGTGTAAAGTTCGTCCAACGACAAGGGCGGCTGTTCAAACGCACTCGCTGCGGAACCGCTGGCCTGCTTGACGGCGTTCAACAGGTCATCCACTTTGTGAATGCTGGAACTGTCGTTGATCAGCCCCTGCGCCTGAAGCTCCTGAGCCAGCTCATTCAGGTACGTTTTGGTTCCGTACGCCGCGTCGCTGACGATCGCCAGAATCAGGAGCGGCGACACATGCAGAGTGGCAAGGCCCGCGATGTCGATGAAATTTCCTGCCGCCTTCCGGGCAATAAATCGTAACGGATTTGCGGCAGCAATGTCTTCGGCGACTTTCGGGGCCGGACCCGGCGCGCCGGCCTGCGTACTGACTGCCGGAGTAGATTCTGCAACTGTCGCGATGCTGCTCAGGAGAAATCCCAGCGAGTTACGAACCATCACTTCATAGCTCTTCGAATCCTGAAACGCCTGCGGGACCGCAAACTCCGCGATTTCTTTGGCCGTTCCTGCGGTGACACCGACCGCACTGCGAACCAATCGCTCCGGCAATGAAATGCCATAGAGCAGGCCGTTCATCAGAGACTCGACCGTGGACGAACCGGGGACTTCGGGCGGCAATGCAGAGTCCGCTGCGGGAGCCGGTGATCGAGGAGGAACAGAAGGGACAGACATACGCACAGCCTTCGGGATGATCAGCATCTCGAGCCATCGAATTGACGACCGTTACGGGATTACTGCCAGTGTAATCGCTGGCCGCGCCGCTGTCATGCAAAACCGTATTCCCGGGTGGCCCAGCTTCGGAGAAGCTGGGTGCCGAAGGCACAAGAAACTCAGAGTTGATGTTCAAACGGGAACGACGTCATTCTCTGATTGGATGTATGCCCTGAGTTTCTTGTGCTGCGCAACCAGCTTGAAGCAATCTGGGCCACCCAGCGAGCTTCCACCGGATTGCCTGACAGGTGCAGCAGCGGCGTTGCCCACGCGGTTAAGCGAATGTGCCATCCTCAACCGCGCGGAGCATCACGAAGCCTGCGGCGGAGACACGGAGCACATTGTGCGACGCAGGCAGCGTCCGGCCAGATGACATGGCATTGGCAGAAAGCACTGCGGAAATGCCGAAATGGCATAGTCAGATTTTCCAGGGTGCCCCGGCGGTTGATTCGCCGGGCGGCTTTGGTAGCATGTGCCGGTCCCTTTGTGAAGTCTCGGCGAAATTCCGGCGACTTTGCAAAGGGTGTTGACAGAAATTGGTCTTCCGGACCTGCTGTGAACCTGATTGTATGTTCGCCTGGTGTCGGCCTGCCGGTGCTATGCACTCTGAATTTGACATTGGATCACTCCTGCACTCATGGGACTTACGGGACTACTCTTGCTGGCGCTTTTCCTTGTAGGCTTTGCAGCTGCGATGCTGCAATGTCGTACTCGGGTTGCGGTGCGCTGCGCAAGTTCCGGACAGCAAATCTGCTGTCCGACGGAACTTGTTGATCTGCACGCGGTGATTCTGCCAGTGCCATCTGCTACCGGCCCGCCGCGGTGGTTCTGGCCTGCATGGCGGTGGGTGTCCGGGTTCGCTCTCAACCTTTCTGTGCGGTTGCGGCCATTTTTTCAGACTGCTTTGCTCCTGGCAACTCTTGAGGCCACCGTTCTGATCACCGTTGGGTGATCATTGGCGTGCGTTATCGTCAGCTCTTCACATCATCCCATCGCGGATGCAGGGACCGTTTGTGAATTGAGGGGCGTGTTCATGGATAATCCAATGATTGTCGGCGCAATTGCCGCAATCGTGGGTGTTGCGGTCGGCTACTTTGTTGATCGTCTGATCAAAGGTGGAGCCTACAAGACCCGTGATGAAATTATTCGGCAGGCGGAACGCGATGCCGAGAACGTGAAGAAGGATCTGGAGCTGAAGCTGAAGGAGGACATGCTGAAACGCCGCGAGTCGCTGGAATCCAAAATGGAGGAAGTGCGCGGTTCCCAGCGAGAGCGTGATCGTGAACTCGACAAGCGTGAATCACAACTCGAGGAACAGCAGGATTCGATCCGCAAAAAAGAAAAAATGCTGCAGGGCACGCAGCAGAAACTGGCCGAACGAGTCAAATCAATGGAGGCCAAGGACGCCGAATTGAACCGCTTGCTGAAAGAAGAACAGGAAGTTCTTTACAAGACCAGTGAACTGACCCGCGATCAGGCCACCGAACAACTGCTCAAGCGACTGGATCGGGAACTCACCGACCAGACGGGTGCCATGATTCTGAAGCATGAGGCCGAAGTGAAGGTCGATTGCGAACGGAAAGCTCGAGAAATCATCGGCATGGCCGTGCAGCGTTACGCATCTGCGCATACGTCCGAATCCACAGTTTCGACGGTTGATATTCCCAGTGACGAAGTGAAAGGACGCATCATCGGTCGCGAAGGACGCAATATCCGCGCGTTTGAAAAAGCCACCGGTGTCGATGTGATTGTCGATGACACGCCGGGTGTGGTGATCGTGTCGGCCTTTGACAGTGTCCGTCGCGAGATTGGCAAGCTGTCGCTCACGAAGCTCATTCAGGACGGTCGCATTCACCCGTCACGAATTGAAGAAATCGTGGCCGAGACGACAAAGGAAATGGAAGAACACATTCGCAAGCTGGGAATGCATGCGTGTGAAGAGGCAAGTGTGCGTGGTCTGCATCCGAAGCTGATGGATCTGATGGGCCGACTGCACTTCCGTGTCAGTTACAGTCAAAATGTGCGTCAGCATTCAATTGAGGTGGCTCATCTTACCGGCATGATGGCTGAACAGCTTGGGCTCGACGGTACGTTGGCCCGACGTTGCGGATTTTTGCACGACATCGGCAAAGCGGCAGATCATGAAATGGAAGGCGGGCATCCGGCTGTCGGAGCAGAATTGCTCAAACGTTACGGCGAAGGCCCGGAAGTCGTCCATTCTGCCGCCGGGCACCATGATGATATCCGTCCGGAATATATCTACACGGTCCTGGTTGCAGCGGCAGATGCCGTGTCTGCTGCACGCCCGGGTGCGCGGCGGGAGACCCTCGAAAAGTATGTTCGCCGTCTGGAAGAGCTGGAAGCTCTGGCGTGCGGTTTCCCAGGCGTCGATCATGCGTTTGCCGTTCAGGCTGGTCGGGAAATCCGGATCATTGTGGATTCTTCTCGCGTGAATGATCGTCAGGCAGCCAGAATGAGTCGTGATATCGCAGGGGCGATTGAACAGACTTTGACGTATCCGGGGGAAATCAGGGTGACCGTTTTGCGGGAAACCCGCAATGTTGAGTATGCTCGGTAAATTCGTGCGGTGATGCCAAATCCGTGCTTGACTCCACGGACTCTGGTGTCAGCAATGCAGGGGCTGCCGATTCCCTGAATCGGCAGGACTGGACTTTTGAATTGTTCTGACAGAATATTCGACGCGTGACCACTAAAAAAAACTCTGCCAAGAAGTCTCCCGACGCTGTCGTTGCCGTCGATACCGATGCGCTTCGGGATCTTTTGGGCTACCTGAATTTCTCTCAGGGAGCTACCAGCGCACGATTTCGAGCAACCCTGAATGATCTCTTCCGGGATACGCAGCGGGCGACGTCGCCGACTGCGCTGCGGGATTTTCTCCTCGCAGAATTGCAGCGGCTTTCGAACTCCGGCGATGCCGCCTGTGCTGATCCGGCCCAGGCGGAAGCCGTCATCCGGATGGCGCTCGATGAACTTCTGCCCGCGTACGGCAAACACCACGCCGATTTGTTGAGTCATCTGACGGAGGCAGACCATTACGCTCCGCTGCTTCTGGCTCGCATGTTCGAAGCGACGCTGGCCGCAAGAGCTGAATACGGTCATGGCAAGTCCGATCAGATCATTGCCGCCGCATTAAAGCAGCTGAATCATTTCGTCGGATATCGACCGGTGGCGGTATTGGAAAATGGTCGCCGTTCTGAAATCTATTCCAGCGAACGCTTCTGCCCCTTGCCGTTGTACTTCAGCGACGTCGGCGCGGCTGTCGGGCCGTATGAGCAACTCATCGAATCGACGATTGCTTTCATGCGGGATCTGCCGGAAGATCTGGTCGGCACGTCTCACTTTTCGATTGATCGGATGGCGGAGCTGAGTCTCGACATGCGGTCGCACGATCACCTGCATCCTGTGAACAAACGCACGAACTATGTATTCGGAGAATGGGATCCGGATGAGATCGATACGAAAGGATTTTATCGCCGGTTCATTGTGCGTCGACTGATTATCGATTCACTCATTGACTGGATTCATCGGGACAACAAGAAGGCCGATCCGGAGCGACTGTTCGATGCGTCAGCTGTGCTGGCAGGAACGATTCTGATGGCGTCAGCGATCAGTGGTTCAGGCCCGCAAACGTATGACTCCAGCGTTTCGCTGACATCGCTGCTCCCGATTGTCGCGCGGCAGCGAGATAACTTTTATCAGCGTCTGCTGGACACGGCGAAAGGCGAACGGGCGAAGCGGCTGAAACGACTGGCCAATGAATCACGCCAGCCGTTCGGTCATGTGCGGCATGAACTCAACATGTATCTTTCCAAGTATGGTGCGGATCAGGTTCAGCATCGTCACCTGTCGTGGATGTTCGCGCGGATGGGGTTTGAAGAAGCCAGTTGTGAAGAAGCATCTGTCATCCCATGTCTGAGTGCGCGGTTTGAATCAGAGATTCAGTCACGCCTCGTGATGGTGCCTCGGCTGGTGCGCAACGGTGAACTGGAAACGTCGCAGCGGATGATCACCGAGGTCATTGATCTGCTGCATCGCGGTGTCGAATGTGGCGGTCTGGTGGACCCGTGGAATATCCTTGGTTTTCAGGGACTGTTCCCGCTGTTCTTTACGCGCGAAGATTCAATTCCGGATTCCCGCGTTGAAGTTCTGCTCGACATCATGGGTCAGATTTTTGACGCCTGCACGTTGGCGATGAGTGAAGCGGCGGCGTCCGGGAAAAAGGACCTGCATGGGTCCGTGCTCAAGGATTTCCGCGAACTTGCCGAGCAATGGGATCGCTACGCAACCACCACCGTGAATGATCTGACGCACGTCGAAGGCATGAAGTCCGTGGAAGCGGCGACTCAGGTGGCGCGCGTTCTTGCGGAATGGCGCACCGCGGGAGAATCGGCAGGGGATATTTCGTTCTGGCGGCAACATGTCGAAGACTTTGATGCAACCAGCAGTTTCGCTCAGGTCGTCACAGCGTTGCTGGATCGCAAGGATCATGTGGCCGCGATGGGACTTCTGATGCAGTGGCTCAGCCGCGCTGAAACGGTCCCGCTGGAGAACGGCCCGCATTCAATTCATCGCCTGCTGCATCGCTTGTTGCAGTGCATTTGCGATCAGCCGGAACCTGCAAAACGCTGGAACAATCTGCGACGCCTGTTTGCGTTCATGGAAGCGAACGCCGGAGTGTGCTGGGAAATTCCAAGTCTGGGAGAATTTGCGGAACTCAACAAGAAGAAGCGTAAGGGTGACAAAGAGGATCGCGATGATCTGGATCTGGAACATTTGTTCGATGCCGATGAGTCTGCAGACAATCTGTTCGAAGCAGCGTGGGAGAATGTGACTTACAATGATTCCACCGACGATGGCAATGCGTCCGACACCATGGACAGCGGGGCCGGTCCCGGAACGACGGAATTCGAAATCCTCTACCGTCAGATTGAACCGCGTCTGAAGTTTCTGCATACGGTCGGATCACTGTGGGGTATCGCAGCGGTGTGGGTGTCACGTTCCGCCGCAACCGCCACCACGACCGATGCCGCCCGCGAAGATCAGAAAGAACATCTGCGCGAATGGCTGGCCTCGATTCGCGGAAGACTGCATGGGCTCAGCGAACTTGTCCGCGAAGTGCGCGACTACGAAATTGCGGTACACGGTTCGGGCCTGGAAGGAAATATCGAATACGATATTCAGATGCAGTGCCGTCTGCTGCTGATGCAGAACGCTTTGTCAACTACGGTTGAGTTTCTGATGGCCGAACGCCTGATCGGTGCCATCATCGCCGAGGAATCGGTCGGCGGCAGTGATAAGGATTCGTCGCTGGATCGTCAGTTGTCCCGCATGTTCACGGCCGTGTTTGCCCAGGATGTGAATGCGGCACAGAAATGCTTCCCGGCACTCTGCAAGGAGCTCAAGCGCCGTCCGCTGCTATATGTGCCCTTCGAAAACGGTGGTCAGCCGGCAGCCATTCTGAAGGCCCGAATGCTGCAGTCAGTCATCCGCGTGCTGCTCAGTCAATTGCCGCGACTGGGGATGCTGGAAGAGACGTTTGAGCTGCTGCAGACCGCGCTCCAGATGGAACGTACGCTGCGACCATCGGGCCAGGCCGTGACAGAATTTGATCGACTGTTTCGCATCGGTTTAAGCAGTTCTGTGGAGTGTATTCTGCAGTCGGCCGGTCGCTGGAAAACTGAAGCGCCGCGCCGCGTGCAGACCCTGCTGAAGCGTATTCAGAAGTTGCTGGATTCGTATTCCGACCTGTGGACACGCCACAGTGGTTCCATGCGGCTTTCGATTGTTGAAGATCTGCATGATGATGAATTTGCTGCTGAGGTGAAAGAGTTCATTGAAAAGTACGGCGATGATCTGTTTCACACACGCATGTTGACACTGGGCAATGCACGAGCCATCCTCCATCACGGTGCGGAATCGATGTTTGATGAACTGCAGGAGACGGTCGCTCTGACGCAGACCGTGCCACTGCTCGAAGATTTTGAATCCGGTGAGATGGATCGCGAAGACGCAGCCGAAATGGCTGAGTTCGTGTACGAATGCGTCGTCGATAATTTTGATCGCTTCCTGGAATACAATACGACAACAACTCATTCGGACTACGGCAATCGGCTCTATTGTTTGCTCGACTTCCTGCGTCTGGAAGCGCTGTATGATCGATTCGAATGGAACACCATCCCGTGGCAGGTTGCGCACGAATCGATGGTTCGCAGTGGTGATCTGGAACTTGCGGCGGGTGTTGAGGCCTTCGTCGATGACGAATCACGCGGCATTGCCAATTCGTTTGTGGAAGAACTCGAGCAACTGGAATCCGAATACGGCGTGCGGTTACCGGCACTCCATGATCATGTGGGTGAACGCATCCTCGGAGCACTGGCCCAGAATCGCATGGCCGCGCTGGTGTCACGATCCTGCCCCGGCACTCCCGGACTGACTCAGGCGGAAGCCGAAACGAACTTTGCTTCCCTGAGAACCGAAATCGCGGACTTCATGGGCAAGCGGATCGGTTCCGGAATCGAACCTCCCGAGTGGATGCAGCGACTGGCCGGCGAACTGGATCGCGTCCAGGACGGTCGCCCCGGAGCCTTGTCTGATTCCCTGATGGACGGCGACTTCCAGAAACTGACGCAACGCGCCATCGACCAGCAACTCACGGGCATCACCAAACTGAACGACGCCGCCGGCTCCGGGTTGTGAGCGCTGGACTTGCTGTACGGATGCGAAGAAGCTCAAGCTGGCAGTACCACAAGTCTTTTGTTGCTGGAATGTTGCGCTGCGAGGATGGCGGCAATGCTTATTTCCGCGTTCGGATCGCCGTGACGTGAACTGTCCCAGGGATTCTGCCCGCTATCTCGTCGCTAATCGCACCCGCAGGCGTTCGGGGCTGTTCAAGTCCAACACTCGGACTGTCGTTCTCCCCACATCGGTCAGGCCCCTGATCTGAAGTCTGTCCCATTCAAAGTGTTCGTTCCACTGGTCGCGACGAGGATTGAACAACGGGGTGAGTGTTTTTGTCAGAGGATCAAGTCCGGCGAGGTCGCTGGATTTTTTGAGGTTACACTCAGCGCAGGCAAGCGCAAGGTTGCTCAGTTCATTACCGCCACCGTGTTTGATTGGGATAATGTGCTCAATCTGAAGTCGGAAGAGTGGCGAGGTTTCCTGTCGTCGCTGGCAGTATTCGCACCGATTGCACGCCCGTTCTCGGACAATGACTCGTGTCCGGGAATCCATAAATCAACCGTTCAGTTTCAGCCGGAATTGTGCTTCGGCCTGAAGTACGGCCATGAGGTTATTTGCCTCGATATATCCTTCATACTCGTCACGTTCTTCTGCGGACAACTCTCCCTCGTTGGCTTTGCCGGCCAATTCGTCGATTCGGTCAGACAGCAAATCATCCGCGTGCAAGCCTGAAAGATGCTGCATCTGATCCCTGGACAGGATGTCAAATATCGGGTCGGTGCCTCGATGAAATGCTTCTTGAGATTGTGTTGTCATGTTCATGTCGGAAGTTTACCAGAGTTTCACGCAACCGTCAAAACGTTTTTAGCAGGAACAAAAAGGGGTCAGGGTGTGCCGGGATAAACCGGTTTGGAATAGAGAATGAGAGTATCTTACGAAGAAGATTTAGCCAATAGCTTCGGCCTTCAGCGGAGGGACGATTCG
>JAYSPO010001265.1:0-8984 GCA_043722015.1 Candidatus Kuenenia sp.
CTGCGCTTGGTCCGGCCTACCTTAAAATCGGGCAATAAGAATGAAAAAGAATCAAATCGAACATGTGGTCGCTGAACTTCCGGAAAACGTCAACGTCGATGCGTTGATTGAGCGGCTGCATTTGCTCGACAAGATTGATCAAGCGCAGCAGCAGTTTTCTCGTGGAGAAGGGATTTCTCACGAAGCTGCCATACAGAGGCTGGATAGATGGCTGAAGTAATCTGGGCTCCACGAGCACTGGTTCGACCATCTGCGGTATTCAATGTTGGATGAGGCAAAAAATGAAGAGACTCAGTTTGCAAATTGCGCGTGCCGCCATGATTGCGTTAGCTTTCGGTGCGACCCCAACCACTTTCGCGCAATCCGTTTGCCTGCCACTCCCGCGACTGCTCACCACCATGCCGATGGGTGGAACGGCAGGCACGCAGGTAGAAATTACGATCACGGGCGAAAACATCGAAGACGTCAGCGAGTTGATGTTTACGCATCCAGGCCTGACAGCCACGCCGAAGCTGGATGCGACCGGGCAGCCGGAAGCGAACAAGTACATCGTGACAATTGCGGCGGATTGCCCGACGGGAATCCACGAAGCTCGATTGATGTCGCGTCTGGGCATTTCGTCCGCGCGTGTGTTCTGCGTCGATACATTACCGGAAGTCACACAGACCGCACCGAACACGACGCTGGCCACGGCGATGGAGCTGAAAGTCAACTCGATCTGCAACGCCGTGATGACAACCAAGGCTGTCGATCATTACTGGTTCGATGCCGTCAAGGGGCATCGGTATATCGTCAACTGTGCATCGCGCGGCATTGATTCGAAACTCGACGCCGTACTGATTATCGGCGATTCGGCCGGTCGCGATCTGGTCGTCGAACGCCGTGGTGGCACGCTGGATTTCACCGCCACCGAAGACGGCAGACATGTGATCAAAGTTCATGAGTTGACGTTTAAGGGTGGCCCCGCGTTTTACTACCGTCTGGCGTTGCAGGAACTGGCTGCGGATGCGGCGATTCCGGAGTTTGCATCGACGAAGACCGTCAACTCATTTTCATGGCCATCGGCAGAACTCGCGGCCAGCGCCGCATCAGCTGAAACAGAGCCGAACAACGAGCAGGCTCAGGCTCAGAAGATTTCATTGCCGTGCGACATTGCCGGGAACTTTTTTCCGGCGGCTGACGTCGATCGATTTGAATTCACAGCGACAAAGGGCGATGTGTGGTGGGTGGAAGTGGCGTCTGAGCGATTAGGACGTCCGACCGATCCGGCTGTCCTTGTGCAACATGTGAGCGGCGAAGGGGCCGATGAGAAACCGACTGATGTGGTGGAATTCACAGACATCGCCAGTCCGATGAAACCATCCAGCAATGGCTATGCGTACGACGGTCCTCCTTACGACGGCGGTTCTGCTGATATCATCGGGAAGCTGGAGATCAAAGAAGACGGCGTGCATCGTCTTCAGTTGACGGATCTGTTCGGCGGGACTCGCAACGACGCTCGCAACGTCTATCGTTTGATTATTCGCAAAGCGGCACCGGATTTCGCTGTCGCCGCGTGGGGTCTGCATATGGAACTCCGCAACGGTGACCGCAACGCACTTTCCAAACCGCTCGCGCTGCGTGCCGGTGCGACAACGGCTCTGGAAGTTGTCGCTGTGCGGCGAGATGGCTTCGATGGAGCCATTGAACTGGTGATGGAAGGATTGCCCGAGGGCGTGACGGCTCAGGGACTGAAAATTCCGGCAGGTCAGACACGCGGCATCATGCTCATCACCGCCGATCAGAACGCACCGCGCTCGCTGGGAAATGTGACGTTCTTTGGCAGAGCGATTCTCGGCGAAGCCACGACAACCCGGCCGGTGCATATGGCAGCGATGGCATGGCCGATTGTGGATTCCTGGGGTGAGATACCAAGTCCTCGCCTGGTCACGGGGTTGCCGATTTCAGTCACCACATCCGAGTTCGCTCCGATCACAATCGCAGCGACTGAGAAGAAAGTGTGGGAAGTTGCGGCTGGCGAAAAGCTAACGATTCCGCTCGTGCATACTCGTCGCAGTGAGTTTTCCGGATCGACTTTGCAGCTGAGAACCTTCGGAGCGGGGTTCGAACAGGTTCCGCGTTTCGATGTCTCGCTGGACGCTGATCAATCGGAAGTGGTGCTGGATCTGGCAGCATTGAAAACTCCGCCAGGCGACTATCTGATCGCATTCTATGGCAGTGCGGTCGTGAAATACCGATACAATCCAGAGGCCGTTGGTGTTGCTGAGATGGTTCATAAAAAAGCGACAGAAGAGGCTGCGTTGGCAACTGCAGAAGTTGAGCGATTGACCGCTGAAGCGGCAGCTGCAGCTTCCGAAACCAAAGCCGCCGCTGACGCCGCCGCTGACGCCGCTGTGGCCGAAGCGACAGCAAAGAAACAAGCAACCGATGCTGCGGTCGCTGCCGCTGCCGCGAAACTCAAAGCGGCAACGGATCTGGCGGCACCAAGAGATACTGCGGATATTGTGTTGTCAGAACCCATTGCCATTCGTGTTAAGTAAATCGTTTTAGGGCGTGCCCATCGGGCCGCGATTGTACTAATTGAAATTTCGTATTTGAGATTTGAGATTTGAAATACGAAGCGCGGGCCGTTTGCCACGCGGTTTAACGAAAAAATGTGAGTTTTTTTCTAGCGGTGTCACCATGAGCGATCCATTTTATGCATCATCCGTCGTCCGATGTCCCGGACCATATGCCTTTGGCTCAGCCGGGCGTCGTGGCTTTATCCGCATGGGACTGGCCGGGTTTGCCAGTATGAGTCTGCCTGGGCTGCTGCGGTTGCAGGCGGCAAATGCTGAGGCGAACGAAGTGAGTGGAAAACCGGCCAGCGAAAAGACGGCCGTCATCATGGTCTGGAAGCCGGGCGGATGTTCCCACATTGATACGTATGATCCAAAACCAGAATCTGGCAGTGAATATCGCGGTCCGTTCTCAACGATTGACACGAAGGTACCTGGATTGCAGTTCACGGAGTTGCTCCCGATGCAGGCGGCGATCGCTGACAAATTCACAGTCCTGCGTTCAATGCGGCAGACAGCAGGCGGACATCCTGCCGGTTCGATGCAGATGCTGTCGGGAGATCCGGACACGCGCGACAAACCAAAACCAAAATTCCCTGACTGGATGACCGTCACAAATTATCTGCGTTCACAGAGTGGGCCTCGGACAAATCCGCTGCCGCTGTATGTGGGCATCAAACCGCCCTTGGAATACAACGGACCGGCGTATCTGGGCGACGCATATTCGCCATTCACCGTGAATGGCGATCCAAACCTGCCGACGTTTTCCGTGCCGAACATCGGGCTGTCAGATCAGAGTGAAATTCAGCGGATTGACCGACGCTCATCGCTGCGACAGAACCTGGACACTCTCGAACGCGCCTTTGATCGGCAGGGCGAACTCGGCGCACTCGACCAGTTCGAAGAGCAGGCCATGACGCTGCTCACGAATCCACAGACGCGCGATGCCTTTGATCTGACCAAGGAAGACGATCGCACGCGAGACCGCTACGGTCGCAATTCGTGGGGTCAGCAGTTGTTGATGTCACGTCGACTGATCGAAGCGGGTGTCGAAGTTCTGACAACGAGTCTGAACGGCCCCCTGTGTGGCCGCGTTCAGAACTGGGACGACCATGCCGTCAATCACCACGTCTTTGATGCGTTGCGATTCCGCGCTCAGGCGTATGATCAGGCCGTTTCGGCACTCATTGAAGACATCTACCAGCGTGGTCTCGAAAAGCGAGTGCTCGTCGTCGTCACCGGAGAATTCGGTCGCACACCAAAGATCGAACACTCCCCGAGTACCGGTGCCGGCGATGCCAGCGCGCCGGCGGGAACCATGCAGCCGGGTCGAGATCACTGGCCGCGAGCATTTTCAAACATCTGGGCCGGTGGCGGAATTCAAACCGGTCGGGTCATCGGTGCCACCGACAAACGCGGCGAAGATTCCATCGAACGTATTTGTTCGGCCGGTGACTTCCTCGCCACGATCTACCATCACCTTGGCATCGACGCCGCGCACACACTTATTAAAGACTTCAACGGTCGCCCGACACCGGTTGTGGATCACGGCAAACCGATTCCGGAATTGATGGGATAGTTGTAGCTTGACTCTCCGAGTCGAGTGCGATTCGCGTAGCTTGGACATTCATGTCCGAGTCTTGCCGCACATGCGGAAATCGATCGTGTTGCATTTAATTCTTAATCTTAATCCTACTCTTAATCGTAATCGCTTGTTCCAACGTTGTCATCCACGGTTGCGGAGCAGCCGGGGCTGCGAATCGATTAAGATTAAGATTATGAGTAAGATTAAGAAGGAGCCCATCCTACCGGATTCGAATGCGGCGGTATTCCATCTGTCCCCGGTCACCTTCCAGGCCGATCGGGCCGGCGGCGGGAACCTTCAGCGCCGCTTCGATCACTTCTCCGTTGCAGGTGCAGTGAGCGACACCGTCTTTTACTTCAACAACCAGTTCGTTCCAGTCACCGGACCTGAAGTTCTTCAGTTCCTTGTACGGTCCGGCGAGCGGAAAGTCGCGGCACTGCAATTGAGGCTCGCGAATGAAGACGCCGCTGTCGGCGTTCGGCGTTGCACGGAATTCCAGCTTGAGTGTGAAGTCTCCGCTGAATTCGCGCGTCGTATACAGCTGCTGAATCTTGCGGCCTTCCGCTGGCGTCGTCACGACAAGGCGACCGTTCTTTGCCAGATAACGACCTTCGGGCGTGACAACCTTGCCGTCGAAGCTGACAGGTTCGTCCACAAACGGCCATGAAACGCCAGGATCACTCGCCATCCATTTCAGAGCCCCGGCCCGTGATTTTTCCGGAGTCACACGATAGCCCCAGCCGGTGAGGTCTTTGCCATTGAACAGACTCTCGAATCCTGGCTCCGGCGAAAAGTCATCGGCTTCTGTTTCGATGAATCCCAGAGTGGCGAGCACAGGCCGCAGCGCGCCGGCCCATTTGGCGTAGCCGACTTCGTTGGGATGCAACAGGTCGGGCATTTCTTCGGCTTTGGCATCACCCTTTTCGTTGGCAAACAGCGTCCATGTTTCCAGCACCGTGATTTGCGGATCCCCCTGCACAGCCTTGGCACACAGTTTGTTGATTTCCTTGATCTTGTCAGTAGGGCGGCTCTTTGATTCGGAACTTGGAAAGACCTGACACAGCACGATCGGCATTTCTGGATTTTGCTTCTTCAGTGCCGCGATGATGAGCTTTACGTTGTCGGCGATGACTTGTGGCTCGGCCTTTTCTTCCAGGTCGTTTGTGCCCATCAGCATCACAATGCCCGAGGGATTGAGGTCCAGCACGTCTCCCTTCAGACGAATGAGCATTCCGCGGGTCGTATCGCCGCTGATGCCTCGATTGGCAACTTTCAAGCCAGGAAACGTGCCGTGCAGGTCATCGCCCCAGCCCTGTGTGATTGAGTCACCCAGAAAAACGACGGCATTCTGATCCTGTTCGACCTGTTTCGCCCATGTTGCACGCCGTTCGTTCCAGAGACTCTTGAACCAGTCGTAGCGGCGGATCGGCCCGGCACCCGGAAGTCCATCGTCGGTCGCTGGCAGGGCGAGCGCGATCGAATCGTCCGCATGGACCGTGTGCAGACCAGATATCAGACATGACACCATGAACACTATCAGAAGAAGAACGTTGCATGGAAAGTGCGAGAGCTTCATGGTGACTTCTTTCAAAGGCAGGGAAGGTGGAGCAGGAATTGCGAAAGTCTAGCGGCTCGATGAATGAATTCGTAGTGAATAGGCAGGCAGCGATTCGGCGAGCGGTGCGGCGTCAGCCCGCCGGTACAACTGCGATTCATGGCGCGATCGGGAACCATGAATCACGGGCAGTCAAGAGACGGTACTCCATCGAATCCAATTGTACCGGCAAGCTGACGCATGCCGCTCGCTGAAGTCTCGGACAAGAATCTCCAAGGTACATTCTTCGGCCGCTTGCTCTGAATCCTGTCGTCCGCCACACTATGATGGATCTTTGATTCCATCTCTAACGCAACCAAACTCCGATTGGAGCATCTCTCCTGCATTCGCCTTCTTCTGACGATCATTGTTGTTCTGTTGCCGATGGCTCCGCGATACCGGAACTGGATGCGGCGTTGCCGAAGCAGACGCGGATTCGCGCTTGGGAATCGGCACCGGATCTCGCAGCGCGGCCGAATCGTGAGGATCTGCCGCCAGTTCCGGATCGGATTCATCGTCGTTGGGATCGCTTTGTGCGGTTGATGGGGCACCAGGGTGTCCTTCGTCTGCTGAGTTCGCATGTGACCATCTTTGGATTGGGCGGTGTGGGCAGTTACGTCGCTGAAGCGCTGGCAAGATCGGCAGTGGGACGCATAACGCTTGTCGATTTCGACGACGTCTGCCTGACAAACGTCAACCGTCAGTTGCAGGCATTTCCGGGAACTGTGGGACAGTCGAAAGCGGCGCTGCTGGCTGAACGTGTGCGAGCCATTCATCCGGAAGCCTGGGTTGATCCCGTGCAGGCATTTTATGACGCATCCACTTCCGCCGCGTTGCTGACACCGCGTCCGGATTTTGTGGTCGATGCGATCGACAACGTCACGTCGAAGGTGCTGCTACTGGAAACGTGTCTGACGCAGGGTATCCCTGTCATCAGCATTACCGGTGCGGGAGCGAGACTTGATCCGACACAGATTCGTGTCGAAGATCTGAGTCGCACAAAAGTCGATCCACTGGCCCGCGTGCTGCGCAAGGAACTGGTGCGACGAGGTTACGGGAACGATGGCGAAATGGGTCTGCCGGTCGTCTATTCCGAAGAAGAAGTGCGTGCACCGGAAGTTCCGGAATGGGATCTCGACAAAGGATTTCAGTGCATCTGCCCTCATCGTGAAGATTCGCCGCACGCCTGCGAAAAGCGGCGAGTCATCTATGGCACCGCCACATTTATGACGGCGGCCTTTGCTATGGCTGCCTCGTCGGTAGTGGTGCGAAGGTTGAGTCTCTTGCCGGTGCCGACAGGGTGATAGCGAAAGAAACGAGTTTACAGGGGGGAATTCAGGCCCAACGGGCCGGCGCTATGTCAGCCTGGGGCAACGCCCCAGGAAGGAAACACACGTCAGTTATTGAGCCCCAAAGGGGCGGCACTAATACGGAAAACAGGTTAGGATCGCCCCGTTGGGGCTACGCGAAAATGTTTTACAAGAAACCTGGGGCGTTGCCCCAGGCTGACATAGGACCAGCCCGTTGGGCCTGAAGACAGATTTTGAAAGACTATTCAAAACTAACGACCGTTTGCGAAATCTACTTGCGATAATTCTCCATGATTCATTCTGCTCCGATCAGGTTTTTACTGCTGTGGGTCGCATTTGGCACACCGTCATTTGCAGCCGAAGGCATTGTGGTTCCTGCATATCAGCGATTTCGGGCTGACAATTTGAATGCGGTGGACGCCGGACGACTCCTGATTTCGGAACTGAATTGCCAGTCATGTCACGGCACTTTCGCTGGTGAAGTGCTGCCACCTCGGCAAGCGCCGATCCTGACCAAGGTCGGGGAGCGTACGAACGCCGAGTATTTGCAGAAGTTTATCCGGGATCCGCAGGCACTCAAGCCGGGAACCGCGATGCCTGGTATTGCGAGTGTGAAGTCAGATGCAGCAACAGCACAAGCCATCGCTGCTTTTCTGACGCAGGGGGCATCGTGGCGTCCAGCGGGTGTCAGCGTCGGAGCCGTGCGACGTGGTGAGGCGTTGTTTCATTCGGTCGGCTGTGCTGCATGCCATGGTGATCAGCGAGACGTGGCCGCGGTCGAAGCGATTCGCAAGGGTCTCGCCCCGCCTGCGGAACATCAGGACGGGGAAGAAGACGCGCCTGCGAAGAAGGCGGCGTCCGATGCCAACTATGCCACGCCCGACTTCGCGATGCCGTTGGGGAAGCTCGACGACAAGTACACGCTGTCCAGTCTGATCACCTTTCTGCAGGATCCACACGCCGTGCGTCCGTCCGGAAGAATGCCCTCGCTGAATCTGAAACCGGAAGAAGCACGAGACATTGCCAGCTATCTGCTGAAGAACGTCCAGGTAAAGGCCAACATTCATTTTGATCACTACGAGGGCGACTGGGAAAGTGTACCGGATTTTTCACAACTGACTCCGACAGACTCGGGCGAGACGACGGATTTTTCCGTCAGTGCATCACCAAAAACTGAAGCATTCGGGCTTCGCTTCACCGGCTTTCTGCAGATCCCGACCGACGGAGATTTCAGGTTTTTCCTGAGCTCCGATGATGGTTCAAAGCTGCTGATCGATGGTAAGGTCGTGGTGGACCATGATGGTGTGCATCCGGCGGGATTCCGAGACGGTGCCGCGACTCTCAAGACTGGACCTCATGATGTTGTGGTCGAATACTTCGAGGCGGGTGGACAGGAAGAACTGGCTGTTGAAATCGAAGGCCCGAGCATGCCGCGTCAGGCCATGGCCGGGTTCGTCACGCTGACACCGGAAGCCGTTACAGCAGCGGAAGTGATTGCCACTGTTGCGTCACCTGAATTGATCGAAAAAGGTCGTCAGGCGTTTGCCTCGCTGGGTTGTGCTGCCTGCCATCAGTTTGGCGATGGCGAAAAGCGGATTGCATGGACCGGCAAAGCACCGCAGTTCGCCGACCTGAAAACAAGCGGCGGTTGCCTGGCGGAACACCCTGCGGCCAATGTGCCGAACTTTGCCATGAGCCCTCGTCAGCGAGACGACATTGCTGCTGCGATCCTGGCATCGCGCGGTCCGAATGCTGCCCCGAAAGTCACATCTGCAAAGAGCGAGATCAATCAGATCATGCTCACGATGAACTGCTACGCCTGCCATGCCCGTGGCAGCATTGGCGGTGTGTCCGAACCGATGACGCATGTTTTTGTCGGCAGCATTCCGGAGATGGGAGATGAAGGCCGCGTGCCGCCGGGTCTGGATGGTGCCGGC
>JAYSPO010001266.1:0-2530 GCA_043722015.1 Candidatus Kuenenia sp.
CGAAAACCACCCTCCAAAAACTCCAACGCCTCGACATCCAAATCGACAATATCAATCGATGCCAATGGCCTAAACCAGAAACCTAGCGCTGTAGTATTAATTGTTCGATGGTCAGGCCGTTGACCATTGCGGCTGGAACAAGAATCATGGGACGCAACAGGCCGACGACGATTGGAATAGCTGTGTGTTCGCAATAGGCAATTCCTGGCATTATTCGCAATGAGAGTTTCTTCCCTTGCTCCACCATCCGTGACAGGATAGTCGGATCATTCATCGCCACGCTCGCAGATCGCAGACGTCGGCTGACTCGCACGCCGATGGCGAGTTTGATGAACATCAATGCCACGCCAATCACATATAGAATTGCAACGAATGGTGCAGCAGAGTGGCCGACCGAACGAGCTCGATCCCAGGCGGATGGAGTTCCATAGTTGACCGCTGGCGTTAAAATCGTCGCGGGCTGGCCTGAGGAAGTCGATGAATGCAGCACGTGCGACGCAATACCGATGTCACTCGCCGGTGGCAATGCAGGCAACGATGTTCCAATCGCATGTGGAATCAGCAGTGCTGCTTCTTCAATCGAATTCAATGCCATGGGCTCCGTTCCCGGAATCGCGTCGGCTCCGCTGCGAACAATCGCGAACGTCACCGGAAGGCTGGCCGCCAGCACCAGCAATGACAGGAAATTCATCGCGTATCGCCGACTGGCGGCTGAGTTTCTCATCACGCGATTTGAAGCCGCTGCAACGAGTCCAACAACCAATCCCACCCAACTGACATGCAGCAATGTCAGCGTGATTTGCCAGCAAACAAGCGAATTGAAAGTAAACGGCGTCATTGGTTCAGCTCCTTCGCCTTGCGATTGATCAACCGACGAATGGCCTGCAGCTCGGCAGAATCTACGTCCGACGTCTCCAGCAATTGCAGCACCAGCGAATGTGCCGAACCGTCAAACACGCGGCTCAACAAGTCCTGCACCATACTCTGTCCGACGCTGTCTTCTTTCAGCACAGGAGTAAACTCAAACGCTCGCCCCTTTTTGGCACGCTGCAGGTATCCCTTGCGGACCATAATGTTCATGATCGTGATCACCGTGCTGTGAGTCAGCTCCCGCCCCGCAGCTGCCAACGCTTCGCGCACGTCATCGACAGTCTTCGGAGCTTCCTGCCACAGCACTTTCAAAATGCTGAGTTCCAGCTCCGTGGGATGTTCTGATGCCGGTCGAGCCATGATGCGATGCTCCGATTGCCTGGTGTTTTGTCAGTCGTGTCTTGATGTGTGCCACTGGCTCTGCCAGTGCCTCCTGCAAATGGGGGCGCACTGGCAAAGCCAGTGGCACACAACCCATCACTGGATGCGTGACAAAGCACAAGTGCCGTCACACTGGTTTTAATTCGTTCAGTTGTTGCGTGTTCAGTGTCGCTCGTCAAGTTAACTGTTTATGCAATTAAAACTTTGGCGACAGGAAAGATGCTGCAGGACGATATCTTCGGCGGCGTGCGTTGCCGTTTACTTCGCCGCCGACTTCGGTTGGTTGGCAGGCGGGGCGTCAAATTGCGGCGCGATGTTCCGCCAGCCGTTCAAACCGGCTGCCGCGAAGATGATGGGATAGAGATCCTCAAAATACCAGAGTCGGGCAAAATAGAAACCGATCGGCGTGGGTCGATCCACTGTGTCTGCATTCACCCGAACCGCCAGCCACTGAGCTGCTCGGTCAAGCGCGTTGCTCAGGGCAGGGGGCGATCCCGTGGTGTGGGCCGATCCCGTGGTGTCAGGCACTCTTTGGGAGGTTCCTGCAGCGATATTTGCCCCGCGTTTGAGCGACGCCAAACTGTCCAATGCCAGTCCGGTCTCTTCCACCGAGCTTTCCAGACCGCGACGAGCCGACCAGCCTCCGTCGTCGTTTTGGTTGTCCAGAATCCAGCGGACGGCCTTTTGACAGCAGTCCGAGGATTCTTCTCCGATCGTCGCCAGCGCGCGGATGACGCGCGATGTCCCGTACAACGGATTTTCATCGTCTTCGTTGAATTGATGACCAAACCACAGCGGCAGCCACGTCCCGTCCGGTCGCTGAACGTTTTGCAGAAACCTGATGCCGCGCCTCATCGACCGCTCAGTACGCATTTTCAAAGCAGTGTCCGTCCCTGAAACGCGCTGGAGCCACAAATCCAGGGCCCGCAATGCATGAGCCGTCAGATCGCAGGAACTCCGGTCAAACGGCAATGTTCCCCAGCCACGACAAAATGTCGGCCAGCCGCCGTCGCGATTTTGCAGGTCGAGCAACCAGATCGCCGCCGCGCGAAGGGACGCAACTTCTTCAGGCAAGAACGCTTCATCCTGTCCGCGAAGATTCATCAACGCCAACATGGCTCCCGGTGTATCGTCCGCATCGGGAACGCCGCCCGGCAAATCAGTCCATGACCAGCCTCCAGGAGCCGCGTGCGTGTAGGGATGAATCTGACGATACTGCTGGCCAAGCAGCCAGCTGCGAATGGCGAGCGGCTGGGCGTCAGCCCTCCGTGTTCGTTCC
>JAYSPO010001267.1:0-3582 GCA_043722015.1 Candidatus Kuenenia sp.
CGAATCCCGCGTGCTTCCGCCTACGCCTACGGCTCGCCGTTAAACGATTTGTGCCAACTTACTTATGCACCAGTGCTTAACATCCACTGACGATGAGAACGAGCACACCCGGACATCACAATTCGGACTTGATTGGGCTCGCGACCAAACTGACTTCTTCATGCCTGCAGGAAATGGTTGAATTCGTCGTCCTGTCATCGTTTTCCGCAGATTCTGTCGCTGCCGCACGCAGCAACGTCAGAGCGGTCTCGACCAGCATCTCGCCGCTGCCCGGCTGGACGGCCGAATTGGTAACCTCGTAGCTGCCACCCGCATAAGCCGCCCGGTGCGGGACATAGATCGATTCCACGGCGTTCGACAGTTCAATCACGATCGTCGTGCGGAATGGTGACCCATGTTTGATCGCCAGTCCCAGCTCGACAAACACCTCGCCGGGCAGACAGACAATCGCCACGTCGTTTCCGATCGTCATCACGGTCATGTTGACCGGCAGCGTCTCGCCCACGCCAGCCAGTGAACGACTCAGTCCCCAGGTGATATGATCGACCGTTTTTGTGTACGGTTCGCGATGCCGCAACTGATCAAGAATCAGCTTCTTGTAAGCGGTGACGTGTTCGAGGAACTCTACTTTGCCGCCACGATTGGCCAGATCCACGAGCTGCACCGAACGTTCGACTTCTTCACGAGTCGCGTCTTCGAGCGGCAACTGCACGACCTGAGACTTGACCGCCAGTCGTGTGTTTTCCACCGGCTTCAATTGAGCGATCTGTTCGCTGATCGACGTGCCGATTGATTCACCGATATACGCGGCCTTGTTCCTGTCGGTCGTTGCAGGATCGACGTGGTTAATGTCGCCGCAGCAGCCGGTGCCAAAAATCGAAATGACCTCCGGGCCGAACGCCTTGCGGAGCGTGCGTTCGACGAAGAACGGATAATCAGCACTCCATCGCATGCCTCCGACGGTATCCAGATGCAGAGCGAAGTTGCTGACGATGCCTCGTGTCGTGTTATCCTCTGGATTACGAATCACGAGCAGTTCGATCTCCGGATCAATCGGGCCAGCAGCACGAACGACGTCAGGATTGGACAGAGCTTGCCACGTTTGCACGCTCCCATCGCGCATCACGAATCGGCGGTTGAAGGAAACCGGTATCGCCTGCGTCGCTGAACCGGCTGTCAGCGCCGAGGGCTTGGCGTTGGCGTGAGCCTGCACGATGGCTTCCACCGGTCCGTTGATAAGCTGTTCGACATATGTGGCTCGCAGTTCCTCCTGCTTTTCTTTGCCGAGGTACAAATACAACTCCTTCATGTAGTCCGGTGCGGTGTGGGAGTGCGTCGCCGAGATCGCGATATTGTTCTCCGGGATGCCAGTTTTCTCGGAGACTCGCCGCCGAACTTCCCGCGACAGATCGGTGGCGATGCCGATCAGATCACACACAACCAGAGCGCCGGCCGTATCGCCATCACGGAAGACGATGGCTTTCGCCTTCAGCGGATCAATCGTGCCTTCGGCCAGCCGCTCGTGATAGTAACCAGCCATCGGGAAACCGACCGGCGGTGTAATGTCAGTCTCCGCAACGCCGACTAACAGACTGCTGTTCGAGTCCGACTTAGCCGGCGACGGATCGCCTCCGTTCGTCGTGATGGGCACCAGAACCAATGAGCACGCAAGCACAAGTATCCGACAGATATCCTGCATTTGAAACAAATCCCCGGGGCTGATCTGAAGTTGCCGTGTTTCCCTCGTCTCCGCCTGCTTCGGAAAATCGAAAGATTTGTTTCCGGCGGAATCGTATGATGGAGATCATAATGGTGGATCGACTGACCTTCAATCTGCTCAGCGACAGACATTCCGATCGAGGGCCAGGTACAGGCGAGTACGCAACCTCATTAAGAGAGTCAGACTGCAGGGTCGGGTTTTCCCATGACAGGGAGCATCGGCATGGCGATCAGGGCAAATGTGGGAAACAGCAACAGTCCTGCTGAGGGACCGAGCGCAATCGACAAAAGGTGCTGTACCGGAATCAAAACAATCCCTGCACCAGTCGTTACCAGCAGCGTTCGAAGTGGAATGGATCGGACGGCAAAAGTCAAAATAATCGCCATGCCGCCAGGGATCGACAGCAGGTGGCTGAATTCCGGAGCCAGGATTGACACGATCATGCAGGTCATTGCCTGCCCCAGCCAGAACGCATCCCACACGATGCGTTGATCAATGCGCCGCAGCATCCAGCGCCCGAAGCTCAACACCATAAACAGGCACAGGCACCACATTGCAAACGACAATCCATGCCCGTACCAGACAAATGGACGTGGCAAAATCACCGTGCTCCGAATACAGGCGCTGACAATCCAGCCCGCAGCCGGAGTCGCCGTCACGATGATCAGCATCGTGAGCCAGACCAGCAGGGATCGTCTCAGGACCACGCGCCGCAGGACATTGCGTCCGTACAGTTGCGTGGAAACAATGAGCAGTGCATAGCGAATCGGCATGCACCACCACACCGGATAATGAATTACAAACAACCCGAGTACGTCAAGAAATACGGCATCCTCTTTTGTTTCAGTCAGATCCTGCGTGCTGCCGGCAATGAGCGTGGACAGCCTCAAGGCGTGTTCGCCAAAATGCTGCACGCTGCGGGGATTCAGGTTGGCGAATGTGTCGTCAGGTTGATGATACCGATGAGCTCCGTCAATAATCGCAAAATTGAATCCCTGCCATCCGGCCTGCTGAAACACGGAGAAGTCTGTGCCGTTCGGCATCGAGCGATAGACGGCGGTGAACAGTGAACCTGTGATGCGAGGCCTCGCAATCGAATTCACCCAAGCGTCAACAGCAACGGAATTCCCAGCGTGCGTTTCGTACATGACCGCCGGACCTGAGGTGCCTCGTGCATCAAAATTCAGCACCAGAGGCCGTAGCTGCGACAATGGGTGCGATCTGACAAATTCGACCGCTCCCAGCAGACCGGTTTCTTCGCCATCGGTGAAAAGCAGCCAGACCGGTCGCTTCAGTTGTGCGCTGTGCAGCGTCAGCAGGCGACCGGCTTCGACAACAGCGGCAACGCATCCGCCCGCATCCCCGGCTCCTGGGCCAAAGCGGCAGGAATCATAATGCGTCGCCAGTACCAAAGGCTGCAGTGAAAGGCCCGCCTGTTCAGGCCGCCTGGCAATCACGTTATCCAACAGCAGCGGCGGGTCCCCTTCACGACCATTCACCTGACTCGATTGAATTTCAACCTGCCAGCCATGTTCCTGCAGCAGATGCACCAATCGATCTCGCACAGCTTCGTTCTGAGCCGACCCAGCGGGATGTGTCGTGCCATCGAACAACTGCTGATGAATCTGCAGCGCTCTCTCAGCGGAGAATGTCGGCACGCCGGCTGCGGCGAGTGCGTCAGCATCCCGTTCCAAAACAACTGCCGGCCCGCGATACTGGAAGCAAACCAGCAGTTCAATCAGCAGCAACGCCAGCAGGGGGAGACAAAGTGTAGAGCGTCTTGAAGCATTCATGAGCGGAGCGTAACGTACTGGCGGCAAAAATGTGAAGCGTGATTCCCTGGTAGGCCGGACCAAGCGCAG
>JAYSPO010001268.1:0-1664 GCA_043722015.1 Candidatus Kuenenia sp.
ACAATCTCGGACGACTGACGCTGCAGACAAGTGCCTATGTGGCAACCGTTGATGGTCAGGGAGTGCCCACAAGTTTCACAAATATTTCCAGTACCGAATTGCAATACCGCCCCGACAGCCGCGTCTCGGCTGAACTGCGACGGGACAAAAACGGCACACTCGATCGGACTGTCAACTACAACTACGACAATCTTGGCAGAACCACGACCGTCGTTTCACCGGACGGAACGACCGGCTACACGTATGATCGCTGGGGGAACCTGGCAAATATTACGTACCCACAAGTGAGCAGTCCTGCGGGCGATTTTAATCCAGTGGTCGAATATCTGTACAGTACGAACACCGCCGGTCAGTTCCTGTCGGAAATGCGAACACCGTGGAGTGCCGGCACCACCACCGGTACAGAAATTACGAAATACGAAACGGACCTTGCGGGCCGCGTGACAAAACAATTCAGTGCCAATCCCGCTGCCAACGCTGCACTGGGTGCGGCAACTCTGGAATGGTCATTCGACAAGCTCGACAGGGTAACATCGCAGATCGATGGCAAAGGAAATACACTGTACTTTGGTTGGGACGATCTGTCCCGACAAACCAGCCTGGCCGATGGACCTGATTTGGCCACTGCGCCGCATAAACAAAAATGGACGTACGACATAGATGGCGACCTTTCCCAGCTGAACACACCGGACGGACGGATTTCGACGTTCACATATGACAACTGGGCTCGCGTAATTGATCAGAACCAATTGACCGACAGTGCAGATGCGGACACAATCCCCGATATCATCTACAGCACGACACGAACCGCATGGGACAACTACGGTCGAGTCCAATCCGTCACAGTCGGAGTCGGACAACCGGAATCGCAGACAACATCCCTGGGCTACGACGCCCTCGATCGCGTGACACAACGCACCAATGCAATTAACGGAGTTCAAAACACGTACTATGACGCCAGAGGATTTGTCAGCCAGTTCAACAACGAATACGGCCAGCCGCAGTATTTTGAATACGACGACTTCGGGCGTTTGAAGAGTACATGGGACTACCAGAATTCCGATGCGCGCACGACGTACGTGTATGACAACATGGATCATCTGGACAGCATGACCTCACCGTTAACAAAGGTCGGTAGTACCGTGACGTATGCCACAACGGCATATTTGCAGGATGCACTCGGTCGTGTGACCAGCGAAACCGATTCACTCAGCGGCACGACGCTGTATGCCTATGATCGAGCCGGAAATATGGCGTCGCTCACGGACCCGTCAGGCAATCAGACACGCTGGGAATATGACCGCCGCAATCGTTTGCAGTTCGAGAAAATTTCCCTGGATGGTGGAACGACGTTTCTTGTGCGGGAAAACCAGTACGACAACGCTGACAATTTGATCTGGACCAAAGACCGCAACGATCGCTGGCGGCAGTTCACGTATTCGTTTGCTTTCGGGGCGGATGGCAATTACCGCCTTGACCAGGAAAGCTGGTGGCTGGCCAGTGTCTATTCCAATCGCATCAAGTATGCGTACACGGAAGGTAACGGTCTGCGTCTGACGTCAATTACGGATCAGAATGCCGCGTCGAGTCCCACTGCGGTATACTCGAAGATCGAATTCTCATACGATGATCTCGGTCGATTGGCTCTGTTGCGGGACCGGATC
>JAYSPO010001269.1:0-1285 GCA_043722015.1 Candidatus Kuenenia sp.
CTGGTGTGGCAGAAACATTTATTGCAGAAAAATACAAAACAAGTGTTGAAGTCTTTTGTGCCATTCATTTCTCTGCAAAGAATGCAAGATGCAGAATGCTGACATTTTTCTGCTATCAATTTTTCTGCTTATTACTTTCCCGGCGCAAATCTTCCTGAGTTTCGTCTTCAACCATGCGTTGCGGGCGAAGCCCGCGTTGGGTTGATTCGTGTTCATTCGTGGTTCAAACAGTCAACACATTGAATCCAGTAGAGTCAGCAAATTTCAAATAGAACAATCGCGGCCCGCTGGGCACGCGGTTAAACGAGACAATGCCATCCGCGTGCGGCATACGGAACTGTAACGAAAAAAACGGGGCTCATCTATGAGCCCCGTTTTCGGGATGCATGGCTTCAGTGAGTCCTGCCAGGCAGGGATGGAGCCGCTACCATATCCTGGGCTATTCGTCCTTACGACGTCTCAGGGATCGAGGAGCCAGTGCAAAGAGGGCTCCCAAAAATCCTGCAACCGAATTCTTCTGTTCCACGGCGGCAGCTTTTTCAGCAACAGGCTGAGATTCCCACCATACCTGTTCGCCCCATTTTGACAGTACAGAATCCGTTTGGTCTGTGGCAGCAGTGTCTTCGACAGACGGCACCGCGTTTGCCCCACTGTCGATCACGAGCACTGGGACGTAAGAATCCGTATTCGTCACTTCTTCCGGCAGCGGCAGGTACTGGGATCCGTTGATCACGGCCGGCACCATACTGATGGCAGATTCCGTGACCAACGCCTGCGGAACGAGACCCGGAACGACGGTCCACACGAATTCTGTGGCATCAGGCAGCGATTTCTCCTGCGATGGAGTCGTGGCCTTAACAATCGTCAGTGTCTTTTCCACGCTCCAGAGACTGGCTGCACCAGTGCTGGCGCTGAAAGCCCGAACCCAGTAACGGTAGACTCCCTTGTTCAGTGCAACGGGCACAACAAATGATGTACCGCTGGCCTTGTTGTTGCTGGCATTCAGCAGGTTAGTCCTTGGCTGTGCTGCCGTTGCAATAAAGACCTCGTACCCGGACGCACCATTGACGGCCCCCCATGACAGGGTTGGTGTCGTATTCGTCGTGGGAGGAATTGTGTTGACGATCGGACGCCCACCGACGAAGAATTCAAGACCGAAACTCCAGTTCGAGTTCGTGGCCGGAACAGGAGGGGTCGCCGTCGGACGTCCATTTCCCAACGCTCGCACATACGCACGATAAAAGGTGTTTGTCGGCAGATCGGTCGGAATCGTATACGTATTCGT
>JAYSPO010001270.1:0-8171 GCA_043722015.1 Candidatus Kuenenia sp.
GCCGGACTTGACTTGTCTGGAATTATGTTACTACAATAACCGCATGGCTCGACCACTCAAAGACGCTGCCGACAGAAAAACCGCCGACTTGCGGATTCCAATGACTATTGCCCAAAAGCAGACCGTCGCGGATGCGATGGCAATTAATGGACGCGAAATGGCTGGTTGGGCACGCACGCTGATCTTATCGGAAGCAGAGAAGCTGCTTGCCACGAAGGCCGAGGCCTTACAACTCAGCGGTGCGAAGCGAAAGAAGTACACATAATTTCACGGTTTTGACGAAAAACGTCCGATACGTGAAGTCATTCAGTTAAGTTGCTTCAGGCTCTTCTTCTGGCGGATACAAGCCGTACTCAGTGAGGTGGACGGCACCTACCGAATGACATATCGTATATCTGCAACCCAAATTTATACCAATGGAACCCACTGCAGCAGAACTTCGCACCATGCCATTTGAACCAGGACACTTCAGGCTCTCCAAGGCACCGCTGGCGATGGTGTTGGCGCAGTTTACGCTTCAGCGAGCGGTTTCTTCGCAGTCACTGGGCCAATTGCGGGAGTCGCTTCGATCAAACGGTCTAGAGCGACTGACAAAAAAGCGAGAACGATCAGTATCCTTTACGCCCGCAAGCATTAATCCAGTCCTAAGAGACTCTGAAGCATGGATACTGCTCGATTCAAAAAGCACAAAGGGCGTATCCGTCGTAGACAAGGCGATTAGCTGCTTCACGTCGGATTACACCAGTTTTAGCGAGTTCTCAGCGTATCTTGGTAGCATTGCGACATCGCTTTCGAGTTGCGGTTCCTCTTTCGAGGCCACAACGGTCGCTCTTCGCTACGTCAATGTATTCGACGTTGGCGACGATCCAACGACGGTTGTCACGAAATCACTCGGAGGCCTCAATCGTACCGGGATCGGAAAAGAGCATCACCATCACAACTACGAGTTCTGGTGTGACACTGACTACGGGCGACTTACGCTCCGATTCTCAACCACACATGGCGACCGTAAGCCCGCTCAACTCGGACATGCGGAAGTGGTTTTTCCCACAGAGTTCTTGAAAAGCTATGACGACCTCGTTGGTCATCTCGACATTTGCGCCAATACTAAGACGCTCAGTCAGCCAGCGAACTGGGCTGGCACGGCAACCATTCTGGAAGGCATGAACCTTTCCATCGAGCAGGCGTTCTTGAACGCAATCAACGAAGATTCGCTCGTTAGTAAGTTTGAAGCTAAGGCAAAACAATAATGTTGATACAGATCGACTGCGACAAGGCACATGGCCACTTTGAATACGTCGTCAATGACAACGAAATGTGCCATGTGTGTCAGGGAGACGACAGGGCATCTGCCGATGTCGATCAATCGCCGCCGTGCTTTACCATGCACAGCAGTAATGGCTGGCTTGGCACAGAGTCGAATACCTTCGTTATTCCCGATGTGAGCGACAATGGTATCGAATCATCGCTTGGATACATTCATCCATTCGACTCCATTGAGATCGGGTTTTTGAGCGACGCCATCGAGTTGGAAAGGCAAGGTAACCTGCGCGGGTCGCTTGCAACTATTTATCGTCGCGTAGAAGAGTTGATGCGCGAGGCAATGCTGGACGCTCTTGACGAAGAGATCACGAGTGTTCCAGCCGAAGAAATCGGAACTGACGTATTGATTGGATTGCTAACTGCAACATTGCCAGTAAAACGTAAGTTGCCGTCGCGCCCACAGCTATTCAGAAGCACGCTGCAACTTCTGAAGACGCGCGGACATTTTGAGCCCGGAGTTCTTGACGGGCTAGAGTGATTAAAATGGACAGGATTTACCGCCAGCAAGATCACCCTCTGTCAGAGAACATGTATGTAGCGGTGGCAATTGCCGAACCATCGGCCAACCAACGCCACACCGGAATGTTCTTCAGGTTCAACGCGACGGACCCACACGAATTCTTACATTTGGAATGGCACTGCCGACTTTCACGCGAATTACTAAACAGCGGTTTTCTTTGGGTTGATCCGGCCATTCCTTCGCGTCGCCTCAAACAGGTGGCGGCGATTTGCGACGCTATTGCGAGCGCAAATACCCCTGATCAGATTCCCTACTCATTCAGTCCGCCGAACGACTGCTTTGATGAACAGGACTGCACATTCCTGCTTGGTCCAACGAGGACTGGATTGACGTGCGCGAGTTTTGTGCTCGCTGTTTTTCATCGTGCTGGCGTACAGCTTATCAAATACGGAACATGGCCCAAGCCGACGCAGGAAGACATAGAATGGCAGCGGAACATTCTCTCAATCTTACAGAGGCAGCAGCTACAGCCACAATCTGCCGTAACTCAGGCGCATATCAAATGCGTGCAGTCGGAGGTCGGCAATTTTGCAAGATACCGCCCGGAGCATGTAGCCGCCGCCGCCATCAAATGTAGATCATCCCCGGTGAGGCATCAGTGTGCGTTGCGGCTTGGAGTGATGATTGTCGCGTACATCCGCAAAGAACCGATAGGCAGAAGCATTAATTGGTGGGGGAGACTCAGAATGGTCCTAAGCTGCTGGATGGGCCACCGGTTTCCTTAAGTTCGTGCCATTCGCCGCTAGCCTGCATGTCCAAAACGCACCCGCTACCGATTACTTGTGCAGCCGGTCAAATACGTGTGCAAGTGTCAATAAACGTGCAAAGCCGGGCTACGATCCTGCCGAGCGGTGTTTTCCCGTGTCTGCGGCTCGGCAGGAGCCTCGCCCTCCCGAGAATGAACGGAATCGACGGAGAGCCTGAGTTTCTGGCAATTTTGAAGGTCGGCGCGGAGATCTATCCATGACTGACATTGCGGACATTCCTCAGAATCTCCCTGTGAGTTGGCGGGCGGTTGCAGAGGTTGAGTTTTCGAAAGTGTATTTCCGGGAACTGCAGGCGTTCGTTGAGACTGAGCGCCGGGAACATTGTGTATTTCCCTCTGCCGAAGACGTCTACCGCGCCTTCGAATTGACTCCGCTGCAGGATGTGCGTGTCGTGATTCTGGGACAGGATCCCTATCACGATGACGGCCAGGCGCAAGGATTAAGTTTCTCGGTGAGACCCGGTGTGAAGTCACCACCTTCACTGCGAAATATCTTCAAGGAACTGCAATCAGACCTTGGAACGGCTCCCGCGAATCACGGTAGCCTTGAATCATGGGCTCGGCAGGGCGTGCTGCTGCTGAACACGGTTCTCACCGTCCGCGCGCATCAGGCGCATTCGCATCGCGGCAAGGGGTGGGAGGAGTTCACGTCGCGCATCATTCAGGCGATCAACCAGCAGCCGCATGTGGCGTTTGTGCTGTGGGGCAAGCCGGCTCAGGAGATCGCCGGAACGCTGGATCAGCGTCACCTGGTGATTGAGAGTCCTCATCCCTCGCCATTGTCGGCCTATCGAGGCTTCTTCGGCAGTCGCCCGTTCTCACGGATCAACTCGTTTTTGAAGCAGACTGGTCAGCCGGAGATTCAGTGGGAGTTGCCCGTCGAAAGCAGTATCGCCGCACCGCTGGACAACAGTTGCTCGGCAACCAACACGCCAATCTGATCCGCACTGTCCGCCGGTCCTGATGCCGTCTGTTCCAGCCGCGTCATACCATCGAGACTCAAAAGGACACCGGTCAGCGTCAGTCGATCGCCTTCCACCGAAGTCCATGCGCCGAGTGGAGCATGGCAACCGGCGCGGAGCGTCCGCAGCAGCGAGCGTTCGGCAAGGACTTCGGCCAGAGATGTGGGACAGGTGAGCTGCTCGAGTAACGCGCATGTCGCTGCGTCCGAGCTGCGGCATTCGATTCCCAAAGCGCCCTGGCTGACAGCCGGATACACGGTTGGTGGTTCGAGCATGAGTGAAATGCGATGAGCGAGTTCCAGCCTCCGCAGCCCGGCTTCTGCCAGGATGATCGCGTCGTACTGACCTTCGTCGAGTTTACGAATGCGAGTATCGACGTTACCGCGAATCTCACACAACTTTAGATCCGGCCGTAGATACAGCAGCTGAGCCTGCCGTCGAGGACTCCCTGTACCGACCTTTGCGCCTTTCGGAATATCGTCAAGACTCTGGATGGCATCGACGTTCAGCGGCAACAGTAAAGCGTCGCAGCGTTGTTCGCGTTCCGGGACAGCGGCAAGGACCAAACCGTCGGCCGATTGCGTGGGCAGATCTTTGAGGCTATGCACGGCAATATCCGCACGTTCCTCGAGCACGGCGATCTGGACTTCGCGCGTAAAAACGCCCGTGCCGCCAAATTGCCGGAGCGCGTCGGACTGATTGGAGTCGCCGGTGGTCACGATCGGTATCAGTTCGACCTCAGGCGCTGCAGGCAGACTCCGCAGCCGATCCGCCAGATAATGCGCCTGCCAGAGTGCCAGCGCACTTTTTCGTGTCGCGATTCTGATCATGGATCGCCAGATTTCCCCGCAAAGTGGCCAGCACAATGTTTGGCCGCAGCTATCTCTTCAAAGCGCCCGTCGCTTTGGTGAAAACGGAATGATAGCAGCCTGGACGTTCGATGCGCTACCTGGGCCAGGGATCCAGAGTCCGGTTGGAGCACGATCTGCGATTCTGCACTCACTTCGGCGCGGAAAATCGACCTGTCTTGCCCGCACATCAAGATCGAAGAATGGAAAGAATGCCCCCGGGACAAACTGCTTTGGTCGGTCGAACCGACGCAGGCCAGGTGATAGCGAATTCGGTACGATCATTCGTGGCATATCCGCATAATTCTGGTCAGGCATTGTGAGGAATTGCCGGGGTGTGTTAGCATCTAGCTGCTGAATTCCTGAACTGAGGCCGTTAATGCGTCGTCTTGTCTCCTCACTGTTAATCCTGATGATTCTCGCCAGCCAAGGGCTGTGCGCTATGCATGTCCACGTCGGGTTGGATCGGAATCACACCGACACGCATTCAGGCAGGCCGCATGTTCATAGTTCGAATTCGCATGGCCACCAGCACCATGCACATGTTCATCGCGACAAGAATGCACACCGACCCGACCCAGTATCGGCAAAGCTCACGGATGCATCCGATCCACAGTCTGATTCTGTCCCGTTCTATTTGCCTGATCCTGTCAACTCCCAAATCGGCAGATCGGGCTGCACAGAATTATCTGAATGGTTGAGCAGTAGACTGGATTACACGGTAGACGGAATTACTGTTCAAGTCGTATCGCAGGCTCTTGACGGTCGGCAGATTTCGCCGTGTCAATGGAGCACCGCGCGCACTCCGCTGTATCTCCGCAGCCTCGTTATACGCTGTTAGGACTGGACATTGCGGCAAGCCTGGCCGCCCCTCTGCTGTCCGGATTTCGAAGCCGTCCTCGGTATCGCTTCGATTGTGCTCATTTCAAATTGTTTCGACTCCTACACGCGCCTTATCGATCGATTTGGAAAGACGTGACTTTGATGAGCGATATGTATGCCCGCAGTTCAATTTCAAGGTGCTCTCATGCGAATTCCACGAAGCCTTCCCATTTTGGGCGGCATACTTCTGTTCGGTGCCGCCGCATTTCTGACTCGCAATTCCTGGTCCACATTGCTGAAACAGAAGATCGCAACCCCCGCAGCTACGGAGCAAGCAGCTCCGTCGATTCAGGAAGCGAAAACGCTGAAGATGACCGAGCAGGCCCGTAAGAACCTGGGGCTGGTTTCGAAAGTGGCGAAACCTCAACAGTATTGGCGGACGATCGAGGTGCCAGGTGAGATTGTGGATCGGCCGGGATATTCAGATCGAGGTGTGACGTCGCCTGCCGTTGGAGTCGTCACAGAAGTTCATGCGTTTCCCAGTGATACGGTGAAGCCTGGCGACCGGCTGTTTACGTTAAGGCTCTTCAGTGAGTATCTGCAGAACACACAGTCGGAGTTGTTCAAGGCCACCAAGGAAATACAACTGATCACCGAACAGCACACGCGGCTCGAAGGACTCGCCAAGACGGGTGGAATACCGGAAGCAAGGCTGATCGAACTCGACAGTCAGCTCCGTCGCCAAAAGACTCTCATTCAATCGTATCATCAGGACCTGCTCACACGCGGCCTGAATCCGGAACAGATTCAGAGTGTTTCCGAAGGGACGTTCGTTTCCACGATTGACATAGTGACACCAGCGGTGCTTGACCACACAAAGAAGGAGGAAGCCATTCAACCCATGGCGTTTCAATCTTCAGATGACGAATTCAATGGTCTGGCCTACGAGGTGCAGGAACTCAACGTTGAACTGGGCCAGCAGGTTCAGGCCGGACAACTCCTGTCGAAACTTGCCAATCATCAGTTGCTGTACATCGAAGGCCATGCCTTTAAACGCGAAGGGTCTTACCTGGCCAAGGCGGCTGAAAACAAATGGCCCATCCAATGCACATTTGCGGAAGACGATCAGATTGACTGGCCGACATTCGACCAGACCCTGGAGATCCGGCACCTTGCCAATTCCATCGATCCGACGACACGAACATTCAACTTCTTCATACCGCTCTCGAACCAGTCGCGTGCCTACGACAAGGATAATCAGACGTTCATTGTCTGGAGATTTCGACCCGGTCAGCGGGTTCGGCTGCAGGTGCCTGTCGAAGAACTTAAAGACGTGCTCGTCCTTCCGTCGGCAGCCATCGTTCGGGAGGGGCCAGAGGCGTATGTGTTTCAGCAAAACGGCGACCTGTTCAATCGCCTGCCTGTGCATGTGCTTCACGAGGACCGACTGCAGGTTGTGCTGGCAAACGATGGCAGTGTGAAACGCGGGCTCTATCTCGCCCAGGGTTCTGCTGCGTCACTCAATCGTGTCCTCAAAGCTCAGGCCGCTAGTGGCATGCGTGCCGACGTCCACGTGCATGCCGATGGTACGGTGCATGCGGCTCATTGATTGCCGATTGGAGATTGTTGATTGGAGATTGAAGAGGAGAGGTGCGATGGATGATGTTGAATTAAAGAAGCGGACGAAACAGTTTGCGTTGCGGGTGATGAAACTTGTGGCAGCGTTGCCTGTGAATTTCGTTGGGAAAGCGATTGGCTCGCAATTCATACGCAGTGCCACTTCGGTGGGGGCCAATTATCGGGCTGCCTGCCGAGGAAGGTCGAAGGCCGAGTTTATCGCAAAGCTGCAGATCGTTATCGAGGAAGCTGACGAATCTTGCTATTGGCTTGAATTGATCATTGAAGGCGAATTGCTTCCCCGCGCAAAGGTGGAACAACTGCTCGACGAAGCCAATCAAATTACAGCAATCATGGTCGCATCCCGAAAGTCCGCCCAAAATCGCCCGTAGCCCGTCAGTCCTCCAATCGGCAATCTCCAATCGGCAATCTCCAATGCTTAACTCTGTCATCCGCTTTGCTCTTCGTTACCGCATGCTGGTGCTTGTCATCAGCCTGGCGTTGATGGTGTATGGCTCGTACCTCGCCACTCAAATGCCGATCGATGTGTTTCCCGACTTAGACCGGCCGCGCGTGATTATCATTACCGAATGTCCGGGACTGGCGACCGAAGAAGTCGAAACGCTGGTAACGCAGCCCATTGAAATTGCCTTACTGGGTGCCAGCGGCGTTCAGGCCGTTCGCAGTCAGTCCACTGCCGGACTGAATGTGATCTATATTGAATTCGACTGGAACACGGAGATTCGTGCCGCACGGCAGACGGTGCAGGAACGACTGACAACCCTGGGAAGCGTGCTGCCGGAAGGCATTCGGCCCCAGATGACTCCACCTGCATCCATCATGGGGCAGATCGTCGTCGCCGGGCTCTATCGTCAGAATGGTCCAAAGGGTGGAGATCTGTTTCCTTTCGAAAGATCCGATCTGGTCGCCGAACTGGTCCCACACGACGCATCGACATCGGCAGCAGATACAGAACATCATCAAGTGCTCGTTTGGCGTCCCGTTGATCGGCATCGCGTCGACTCGTGGCAATCCGTAGTTGTGGACAAAGTCGAATGGCACGTCCCGGAGCGGCCTACTGATCTCAGCGGAATCGAACAGGATCGAGTGGCCACGATTACCGTCAATGGAAAACTCCACGAAGTGCAGTTTCCATCGGCAGCATCTCGACAGATGGCGTTGCGGACCACGGCCGACTGGGTTGTGCGGCCTCGAATTCTGAAAGTGACGGGCGTCGCCGAAGCGTTTCTTCTGGGTGGCGACAAGAAACAGTATCAAGTCCTGATCGATCCGCCAGCACTTGTTGAGTATGG
>JAYSPO010001271.1:0-2068 GCA_043722015.1 Candidatus Kuenenia sp.
TCATGCTTCGGCACCGAATACTTCTGGCCAGGCAGAGACACGCGGAACAAGCGGCCTCGATCGACGTCACCCTGACGATGACCTCCCACACCCGGATCGTACCAGTCAGCAACAATCAGAGATCCGTCCGGAGCAACACAGACATCGGACGGACGAAACCACTGATCGCGAGTCCCATTCAGGATGTCGTTGATCTCCGCCTTGTAGCCGGCACCGTCATCGCTCACGGCGTAGCTGCGTACGACGTTTGGGCCCGCGTCGCAGTGAATCAGCTGGTTGATGAATCGCTCGGGCAGTTTTTCGCCTTCGTAGATCAGGATGCCCGTCGGTGAACCAGCGCCGGTCTGCAGCAGATTCGGCACAACGCCAGGATCGTTCAGATGCCAGTGGCGGCGAGGAATCTCTTCTTCCATATTCGTGCGAGCCGTCTGCCAGCCAGCTCCGGTGATTTCGTCCTTGTAGCCGTAGTTGCCGTATTCCATCACGTAGTTGATACGCACACCCTTGTTGCCGTCATCGTCGTTGTCGGACTGCCACACCGTACCGAAGCTATCGACGCACAGTTCCCAGTTGTTGCGAAAATTCCAGCCGAGCGTATCGACTTTGCTGCCATCCAGCTCACAGCGGAACGCCATGCCTTCCTGATACGGCTTGCGGGCCGCTCGGACTTCGTTCCCCGCCACGTCCACGACAATCGAACCGTCCGGGTTGTGCAGTTCTTCACCGGCGTTGCCGAAGTTGAAGTACAGCCGACCATCCGGGCCGAACTGGAAGCTGTGGATACCGTGATCGTGTTGAGTGCCCTTGATGCCGGTGAACAGCACTTCCTTGCGATCCGCTTTCGAGTCGCCGTTGTCATCGTAGAAGCTGAACACGCTGTCGCCAGCGGACACGATGACTCGATTGCCCAGCACGCAGACTCCGTGAGCCGAATCGATATCGCGACCCTGATAGAAGACGGTCTCCTTGTCAGCCGTGCCGTCGCCGTTGGTATCCTCCAGAATCAGAATTCGGTCGCCTTCGATGCGTTCAGGATTGCTGCCGTTGGCGAAGCGGCGATAGTTGACAACTTCGCAAACCCAGATGCGTCCAAGATGGTCAATGTCGATATTCGATGGGCTGAGCAGCATCGGTTCGGCCGCAAACAGCTTCAATTCGACTCCGTCTGCAACATCCAGACCGGCAACCGCCCCTTCCGGCGTTCGATCGTTTGTCGGAGATCCGGGGGCAGCAGGCGGTGCTTGTGTATAAACGTAAAACTGCACACTGGTGCCCATTCCCTGATCGCTGCCGCCATTGTCCAGACCAGCTCGAGCGACGAACTTGTCATAGCCCTCGGGCAGCTCAAAATGGATCACCGAGTTCGCATGAGTCCCGATCCCGAATTCCACCGCCTTGCCATTGATTCGCAGTGAACCGCCATCAACGTTGACATTCATTCCGACTTTGCCCCAATCTGAGGTCGCTGATTTCCATTTGAGGTCCGTCAGTTTGAGTTCGCCCTTGCTGCCCACGAGATGCGGCTCGGCCCAGTCGGCCCAGTCACTGCCATATCCGTTGTCGCCGTCGGTGACAACAAGATACAGATTCTTCGCCCCTTTGATGTCGGCTTCGATCGTCACGGCGTGCCCGGGAGTCTCCCCGGTGATCACCGCCGTCGAGGCAATTGGTTTCGCTGGCTGAAAACCAAAAGCGGCACTCGGGAGCAGAATAAACGGCAGGCAGAGCAACGAACGAAACGCGATCACGAGGCAGATCCTCCAGTGGAAATCGGAGTCAAGTATGGAAGTGGTCAGGCAGGGAGCGGAATTCTTCACAATCGACAGACGACAGTCGCCGAGAATGACACAGCGTATGCTGGCTTCAAATCAGTGATTTGACCAGCGAACACGACTCGTCTCGATCGAATGCTGCGAAAATTCAGGCGTTTGACTATGTTCCTGAGAGACTTGATCACATATTGTGCAACATCCTGCAGGCAAATGCCTGTACGCCAACTCACTGGGAGTCTGTCCCGATACTCCAAGATTGTGAGCGGCAAGGCGCTAGCCGCCGGTGTACATAGCAG
>JAYSPO010001272.1:0-14828 GCA_043722015.1 Candidatus Kuenenia sp.
GATGATTCCCGGAAGACCGCGAACAGGAATGTGAATTGGATCTGCCGACGGCATTGCCTGGCGAATTCCAGGCGTCTGTGTCTGGCGGCGAAGGTCCAGGTGTGTATCGATGATTTCGACGCTGCGTTCGCCGGTAGATCCGGCGAGGCTGTTTCCATCCGGTGTTGAGGCGACAAAGAATTGTCTTGTGAGTTGCGAAACCAGCTCCAGCCATTGCAATCGAGACATCGCCATGCGACCAAATCGAGTGGTGATCTGCGCCGCGCCGGAGTCCGATCCCGGTGTGGCCGCCGCCGCTGCGTCTGCTTTTTTTGCCGCATCGGATTTCAGACTTCCCAGCAGCCCACCGGCATTGCCCATGACGGATTTGGAACTGTTGGCGTCCTTCTTCGCCGCGATCGCTTCGGCAGATTTGCCGCTGGCAGTCATCACTTCTGCACTATCGCCGGAGGCTGCTTCAGCTGGTTTTGTTGCCTCAGGTGCCGGCGTCGTGGCAGGTGCCGGTGCAGGTGCCGGTGCAGGAACCGGAACTGTTGCAGGTGCTACAGTTCCCGCAGGAGCGGCTGTCACAGCTGGAATCTCGCTATTCGCAGCAGCAGCGTCTGCGGGAGGTGTCGCGGCTGGCTCCGCAACGGCGTCAGTCGTTGTATTGTTTGGCTCAGATGCAGTAGCCTCTTCGGGAATTGCCGCTTCGGTTCCATCGGCAGATGGTGCCCCGGAATCATCGGTGGTTTTCGCCAGTTGATTCTGGATTTGCGCAGGCGGCTTGCTGAAATCTTCACCGCCTCCACACCCAGCCAGCAGTAATGCAGTGATCGGTACAGCAATGCTGATCAGGAATCTCGAACGCCTTTGAGGTGGCCAGAGACATCGGTCATCAAACGGGCCGTTTTTCGGCATCACAATCATCCTTAACCTGCGGTCACCCGGCAGTTTTTGCCTGGCCCGTGGTTTCGTGGCTCAATCGAATTGCAATCGAACTCGAAGTTAACGCACGTATGTTAAGAATTGATGAGGCTTAGCTCAGCGATCTTCATGATTCAGGAGAACCCGGGGCAGCCTCATCCACACTTTCCGGCGTGGGTTCGCGGACAAAGCGATAGCCGGTACCACGAATGGAAAGCAGATGCCTGGGAGTTGTTGGATCCTGTTCAATCATCCGCCGCAGACGCATCACAAAATTATCGATCGAACGACTGGAAATATCGGCGGAATCTTTCCAGACGTCCGACTGCAGCCTCGCTCGCGACAGCACGACGCCGTCGTGTTCCAGAAAGTATCGCAGCAGCTCCTGCTCCCGAGTCGTCAGCGAGTGAACTTCGCTGTTGCGACGCAGTTCAAACCGACCAAAATCTACCGTCACATCACTGAACCGCACGATGTCCTCGGTGGGTCGCACGGCACGTCGCTCAAGTGTTCGCCGTCGCTTGTTGAGCAGATTGTTGACGCGACTCAGCAGTTCCGGCAGTGAGAACGGCTTCGTCAGATACATGTCCACGCCGACATCAAATGCCTGCACTTTGTCTTCGGACAACGTTCGCGCCGTCAGGGCCATAATCGGAATATCCATGTCCAGGCGCCGCAGTATCCGGCAGATTTCGTAGCCGCTCATCTGCGGCAACATCAGATCCAGGACAACCAGGTCGATCGGCGGCTGCGCGGATTCATAGATTTCCAGCGCGGTCGGCCCATTTCCGGCAATGTCCACCTGATGCCCTTCGCGTTCGAAATTGAAACGCAGGCCGCGCGCGATGGCGTCTTCATCTTCGACGACAAGAATTCTCACGGAGTATTCTCCTTTCCTGACAATGCCAGCTCAGAGACACGTTGTCGGCCTTCCCTGTTTTCAGACTCCGGAATCTGCAGTTCCCGACCCGGCAACGTGACTTCAAACACACTGCCGGTCCCCGATTCCACGTCCATGACCGCGACGCTGCCTTTTAAGAAGCCCACCAGTGTCCGCACAATATAGAGTCCCAGTCCGGTGCCTGTCTTTGTTCGCTGGAGTTCGTCGCTTCCCCGGAAAAACAGCTTAAAGATTCTGCGACGGTTTTCGGGTGCGACACCCGGTCCGTTATCACGCACACGCACCACAACACGATCACGCCCACGGGCAAACGCATGGACCGTGACGCGTGGCGGAGTGCCGCCGTACTTGACCGCGTTGTCCAGCAGGTTGCCAAAGATCATTTCAAGCAACATGCGACGCGATGTGAGCGCCAACGGAGAAATCTCAAAGTGAAAGACTTCGGCGATTTCCTGTTTGTGATGCAGGCACGCTGCTTCGGCACAGGATCGCAGCAGATCTTCCAGCTGCACGGTTTCCGGTTCCTTCTGATGTCCGATCGCGTCCAATCTCGCCACCTCGAGCAGCTGGTTGATGAGTCCGTCCAGACGTGCCAGTTCAGAATTCATGGTGACGTAGAATTCCTGGCGATCTTTTGGCTCTGGTTCGCGAAGAATCAAAGTGTCCAGATACAACCGCAGCGCTGCGATGGGTGTCTTGAGTTCATGGGTGACGCTATCCACAAAGTTGGACTGACGCCGATTGAGCTGAATTTCCTTGATTGTCAGAAATGAATACAGTGACATGCCAAACAGACTGATTCCCAATGCCACCGATCCAAGGCTCAATGCCAGCCACAGCTTTTCCCGACTCAGGAGCACAATCAAGACGACCATCAGCGCGATGTTGATGGTCATCAGAACCGCACTGCTCCAGATCGGCAGGCTGAGATGTCGGCGTTTGCGTCGAAAGTTGGCCACGTTCGTGTCCCGAAAATAACTCACTGAGTCCTGGCTGCGATCGAAAAAGATTGTACCAGGAAACACGGCGAATCATACTGCGTGGTTGGGGAAGGCACATTCGCTCAATCGCGTCGGCAACGCCCCGTATTTCAAATTTCAAATCTCAAATCTCAAATCTCAAATCGTGGCCGCGCTGGGCACGCGGTTAAACGAATCGGAACGGCGCGCTATTCTTCGAACGGCGTGACGGGGTGCGGCGGCCACCAGTCTTCAATTTCCAGCAGACCCAGGATGCGTTCACGCAGGTTCTGCATGATCGCATCGCCACCGCGTGATTTTTTTTGTGTCGGATCGATCACCATGGCTTCGCCAATCCTGAACTCCACGCGCCAACCCTGATGCACGGTGACGTGGTCCGTGAGATCTTCTTCAAGCCGCTGGACGGTTTCGACAATTCGTTCAGGCGTCAGGTTGCCTTTCACTCCGTCGTCCAGGTAGCCTTCCGGATACATTGACAGCGTCTGCGCGTAGTAACAGTCGGTGAGTTGTCTCCAACGGAACGTGCGTTCTTCTGGTGTGAGTGTGCCTTTGAGCAGGTCTGCCAGAATCACTGATCGAAGATCTTTCACACGCACGATCACATCGCCCTGGCGCGCACCTGCCAGCCATTGCTTTTCAATCGGATGCAGCAACGCATTGATCAGGTTCGCGACCCGCGCGCGCACGGTGCCGGGTTGAGTCGCACCGAGCACTTCAACTTCCCGCGCGGCCAGCAGGGCCATCGCCAGGCGGCCAATCCGATCAATCGTTGACAGATGCTCCTGAGTTTTCCAGAACGTGCGCTGCTCCAGCTTCGTCAGTACCGGATCGGTCAGCTCAGCCAGATCGGCCTGCAGACGATATCGAATCCCGATAGGATGAATCACGACTTTCCTGTCGGGATGGGCTTCAGCCCGCTTCTTCGCGGCAACCCGCGCGATGAACGAAACGCCGTCCATCAGCGCATTCAGGCGATCGTTGGTGCGCGAAATCACGCCTTCCGGGAACACGACGAGCGGTCGTTCGGCATTGGTGACGATGCGCACGGACGTATCCAGAGCCTGGCGATCCATGCCTTCGCGATAGACACTGAATCCACCCAGACGCCGAACCACAAACGCTTCCAGGCGACTCTGTTTGAAAATGTGCCAGCTGGCCATCGAAAACACATGGCTGGGAATTGCGCGACACAGCATTCCGATGAGCATCGGATCAGAATCGCGTGAATGATTCGGACACAACAGAATCCCGTGCCCCGCCTTGATTGATTCGCGAACATGCTCCAGACCTTCGTAGGTGCATTTCACGATGCCATGTGTTTTACGTAGATACGGTTTCAGCCAAAGCCGAAACATCCACGAAAACCATCGTCCGCGATACGGTGGAACAAACTTGTACGGCTCTTCAACAACAACTTTATGCATCGTGCAGGAGCCGTCTTCCGAGGCTGAAAAAATTGGCTTAAGTCATCTGGCTGCATGCCGACAGTTCCACACGCCAGAGTGTCGCAAACCGTTGCGTTTTTGCTTTTCTTTCTCCCGTTGCGACCTCTGAAAAGCAGGCCTGTGGCTATCATATGTGGCCACACATCCTCGCGCTTTGTGAAGCGATCACTCGGGATTACGCTGCAGCGTAACGTGTAACAGACCGGCATGAAACTGAACGAGGCAATCTCCTGATTTCGCGATTCACCCATGTATCGTTCCGGCCCGCGCGAGGTAGAGCGATGTTAAAGCATGACCTGACCAGATAACTGTTGTGTTTGGGGCTCAACATCGCCGCTCTTGTTCTTTAGACAGCCGCCTGAGAGCAAGACGCCGATCAGATATTGGCTACAATTTGCGGCTTGCATCCAGAATTTGTGCCTCGTCACTGAAACGAAACGTTCCCGCAGGAGCTCTTGTTCATGTCATTCTTCAGTTTTGTTCGCTATTCGTCGCTCGTCGTCACTTCGGGGGCAGCACTTTGGGTATCTACGTTGGCGCAGTGCGAGGACTGGCCGACGTTTCGCGGTCCACAGCGAACTGCCGTTGCTGGCGACAAGAATCTGCTGAAGTCCTGGCCTGAAGCAGGACCAAAGCTCGTTTGGGAAACCGCCGGTGCAGGGCGTGGCTATGCCAGCGTCGCGGTTGCAGGCGACAAACTCTTTACTCTTGGCGATAAACTTTCGACAAAAAGTGATGAAGAAGAATACCTGACAGCATACGATCGCGAAACCGGCAAACAACTGTGGGCTGCAAAGACCGGGCCCGCATGGAAAGAAATGAATCCCGAGTGGCATAACTCCCGAAGCACCCCGACAGTCGATGGTGAAATGGTCTATGTGATCACACCAAAGGGCGTTTTGGTCGCGTGCAAGTCCGGGGACGGTGAAGAAGTCTGGCGCAAAAATCTTGTCGACGAAATCGGCGGCAAGAAAGGTGATCCGTGGGGTTACAGTGAATCTGTGCTGATCGATGGCGACAGGCTTGTCTGCACGCCGGGTGGTGACAAAGCGACGATGGTCGCCTTCAACAAGCTGAATGGCGAACTCGTTTGGACGGCAATTCGGCCGGGCGATATCGGGGCTGGTCATGCTTCCATTGTGATTTCGGAACCAGGATCGACTCGGGTTTACGTGCAGACGACCGGAAGTGGAGCCATCGGAGTTTCGGCCGAAGACGGCAAAGTCCTTTGGTCTTATCCAATCGAAAAGACGACGGCCGTGATCCCGACCCCGATTGTTCGCGGTGACCTGGTATTCTTTTCAGTTGGCTATGGTCGAGGCGGAGCGTTGCTGCAACAAATCGCAGGGAAAGACGGCGAAGTCACAGTCAAAGAGATCTATGGACTTAATCCAAAGTTGGCGAATAAGCACGGTGGTGTCGTGTTGGTTGGCGATTGCCTTTATGGGGATTCAGATGATAGTGGGGTTCCGTTTTGTGCAGACCTGATGACGGGTGAAATCAAGTGGCAGGCACGCGGTCCTGGCAAAGGCTCGACGGTCGTGATCGGTGGAGGAGACATGTTGTATCTCCAGTTTGCAGACGGCGAGCTGGCTCTCGCCAATGCCGATCCGGCCAAATACACCGTTGTCAGCCATTTCAAGATCCCAGGCAGTGGCGAACGTCCAAGCTGGGCGCATCCAGCCATCGCTGATGGAAAACTGTATGTGAGATCGCAGGACAGGATTTTCTGCTACAAGATTGTTAACTGAACTGATACGGATGTGGTCGCTGCAAGACGTGCTGCAAAACACACAGGCAAGGAAATGCTCGTCAATGCAAATTTCGCCGACGGCAATGCCAAATGGGAGGTTGAGCAGGGAAACGGGGCAGTTGCGAAGGTCGAAAATACTTCGGAGGGTCCGGACGGACAACCGGCCCTTCGCTTGGAATTGGAAACTGTCGCGGATGAACCATGGCGCGTGCAGTTGCTTCAGAACGGACTGCAGATTGAGAAAGACAAGTCTTATGTCCTGAAGTTTCGGGTCAAGTCCAATCGAACTGAAGGCTTCAAAGTGATCTGCATGCAGAATCATGAACCTTGGGAACATTCTACGGAGAAAGAGATATCGCCCTCCGCCGAGTGGGAGCAAATGGAATTCACATTCACCGGGCCGTGGGATGACGAGAATGCGCGAATTACATTCACCGATCTTGGCACCGATGTCGGCCGGATCTATTGGTTTGCCGACTGCTCTCTGTCGCTCGAAACAACAGAGAAATGATCCCGACGGGGCGTCCGCTGCCATCGGGAAAGTGTGTGTGCAGATCAATCCCGAGGTGGCGGTACCGCTTGGTTATCACGTCCGGCGGATCGAGTGGTCGCTCTCACTGCAATTGTTTTCATCACAATCGGAGGTCGCCGAGCGCTGGCCCCGACCACGAACGACTCAAATTCTACGACAACGGGCTGGAACGGCGTCTGACAGATGTGTACGGCATGGTCGTGAAGGACGTGCTTGCATCGCCCCTCGCGTCTTCATCCCGTCGGTTCGGAATCTCCCGCCGGGAATGTACGGACAGCCAGTAATCCGCTGACATGTCCGCCATATGCAGTGTACAAATGCGGAAAGTCCCGGCATGATGTGAGCACTTCCTTCTCGACTGCCGCAGCGTAACGCAGAATCCGTTTTCAAACGCCGACCCCTGATTGAACGTCTCCGTACATCACTTCATGGCCGCGGACACCCCGATCACGCTTTGGATTGAAGAGTTGCGTGCAGCAGACTTCTCACAAGGTCAGCGATCGGCACCGGCACGACCAGCAGCAGCGACGGGATGTACGCCGGACGCTGTCGGATTCCATCTTTGCCAACTCCGCGGACACGTCTGGACCTGGCGGGATCCAGCAAGTGCCATCTCGCGAACCGACTCCCGAATTTGCCGTGGCATTTGCCGAGACGTGTGAGAATCTCTTCCACAGTCTGGATGATCCCAGACTGCGAGAAGTGGCGGCGATGCGGATGGAAGGCTACGCTGCGGACGAAATCGCCAGTCGCCTGAAATGCACCCGCAGCACCGTCCAGCGACGACTGGCCGTCATCCGCCATCAATGGCAACATTTCGCCGATTCTGTGGAATAGCTCCCCGGCCCGAATGGCCGTCGTGTGCAATGCGTTTCGGCCCAACGGGCCATCCGTTCCAATAGCCTGGCCCAGCGGGCCAGGAACACGGGGCACAAACACGCACCAACGGCCCAACGGGCCAACGGGCCAACCGTTCGATGCCACCACGTGCAACGCCGAATGGCCGGCCCGTTGGGCCTGAATAATCGCGGGGGATGCCGGATTCCTGGGCCGTTGGCCCAGGCTATTGGAACTGCTGGCCCCTTGGGCCGGAATCGCAAACCGACGGCCCGTTGGGCCTGGACGATCGCGGGGGATGCCGGATTCCTGGGCCGTTGGCCCAGGCTATTGGAACCGCTGGCCCCTTGGGCCGGAATCGCAAACCATCGCGCCGCAAGACACCCTCAATCCCACACGTACCGTTCATCAATTTCAATTTTGTGCTTTCGGCACAACTCGCGGAACTCATCCTGATACGATCGTTTTTTGTGATGCTTTTCCTGCTGCTCCACATAAGCCAGGACTCGATCAAGGTTCGACTGGCTGATGGAGAACGCTCCGCAGCCTGCCTGCCACGAAAACGTTCGCGAACCTCGTGGATTCTTTTTTGCCCATTTCGAGGTCTCTGTCTTAATGTCCTCGACCAGTTTGGCAATCGTGACCGTTCGCGACAGGCCACAAACGATATGAACGTGATCAACCCAGCCACCAGCAAGTTTCGGAAAGCAGCCAACCTCCTGCACATGGTGACTCAACATCCGGAACATCTCATCTCGAAACTCGGGATTCTGAAGGAATGCGCGACGGTCCTTCGTACTGAACACAACGTGCAGCCAGACCTGAGACAAAGACTGCGGCACGGTGGTTTCCTTTCAATCAGGATGGAGCTGGGATGGTCTTTCATATTTACCTAAGGGTGAAATTGTAGAATGTACCAGGTCAATGTGTGTGACGTCCAGCGACAACGTCGTGACAGCCATGCCTTGCAGCCGTAGTTCCAGCGCAGCGTGCGATGTGTTCAAATCCGAGTCCCGGCCCGTTGGGCCGCGTTTGATGCGTTTCGGCCTCCGGCCCATCGGGCCGTGTTCGATGCATTTCGGCCCACGACGGGCCATCCGTTCAAATAGCCTGGCCCAACGGGCCAGGTCCAGGAACCCCAAAACCACCCGTCACGGCCCAACGGGCCGACCGTTCGATTCGCCCCGTTCAATCGGCGAATGGCCGGCCCGTTGGGCTTGGACGATCGTGGGGGGATGCCGGTTTCCTGGGCCGTTGGCCCAGGCTATTGGAACTGCTGGCCCCTTGGGCCGGATTCGCAAACCGCCGGCCCGTTGGCCCGTGTTCGATGTGTTTTGGCCCTTTGGGCCGGATTCGCAAACGAACTCGCCTCGTTATCTCCGCCCAAAAACACGCTCACAAAAAAACTTTGAGAAAATTGCGACAGTTCCCGGACCAACGGAGATAGGAGCATAGGGGGCAGAGAAACCCGCATCTCTGCAATTGCTTCACTCACGCAGACAAAGGCTCGCCATGCTCATTTCTTCCTGGCTCTCGTCACTGCAATCCACACTCCAGCGCCGCTCTCGCACGGCCACTCGGCGCTCATTACGGCGAACAGGGTCATGTGAAGCGCTGGAGGGGCGCCAGCTGTTGACCGTGACTTTCGCGGCACCAGTCACATACGTCAATGATTTCCCCACGAGCTCAGCGTTGGCGGACTTCAACGGGGATGGCAATGACGATCTCGTAACGGCTAATGGATCCTGGAACTTTAATGGAGGTTTTGCCGATTTCAGCAAAGTGGGAGTAATGCTGGGAAACGGGTTCGGGGGGTTCACGGCGCCGAATTACCGTGATGTTCCCGGCATGGTCGGCCGATTCGGACTTCCCGCCGTAGCGGTTGCTGACTTTAACGGAGACAACAGGCCCGACGTCTTCACCACAAATCGTGGCGGATTCAACGGAGGCATTGGTGCTGACCGCATCGTAGGTAATCAGGAAGAAGATATTCTGATCGCGGGCTATACGTCGTACGACAATAACGACGCAGCCATCGGTGCTCTGATGCAGGAATGGACCAGCAGCAACAGCGATGCGACTCGGATTGCTAACGTCACAGGTGGCACCGGTTTGACTTTGGGCTACAAGCTTGTGGGTGATGACGGAGCGTCGCAAACCGTGTTCAACGACAACGACGTCGATACGCTGACCGGCAGTCAGGGCATTGACTGGTTCTTTGCAAACCATGACGGTCCTGGCGTGCTGGATATCATCACGGACAAAGCCGCCAACGAACTGTGGAGCGACACGGATTTCTAGTCTCAGCCTCTGCGGCATCATGAAGGATTTGACAGGGTCAAGTCCAGCGAATACCCCCTCATCCGGCCTGTCGGCCACCTTCTCCCCCGATTTCGGGGGAGAAGGAACTTTTCAAGGACCTCGCGTCGGAGTGAACACTCCAACGCGAGGTTTTTTGCATTTCACGGAACCCTTGCTGGCGGAGCCTCGGTGACCTGCGGTTCAATCGCCGAAGAATTGAATGCGATCAATGTCGAAACCCGGCAAGGTCTCAGTCTGGCACGTCAGGGGGAGCTGGATACAATGTCCGTTCCAGAATGCCTGCCGCTCAGGGCAACGCCCCAAGGGACATGATCTTATAACGCGAGCGGTCGGAATTGATGTACTTCTTTGGCGAGCGGGGGATGTCAATCCCCTGATTGACCGCGTGGACACTGCAAAAATCAGGGGACTCACGTCCCCCGCTCGCCGAAAGCAGTCTCAGTCCAACCCGCGTAGACTATATAATGAATCGCGGCCTGTATCACGGCTTTCGGGGAATGCCTTGCAGCATCGTTTGAACACTGAATTATCCAGAGAGTTCGTCGCATCCCATGAAAAAGATCCCGCTCAACCGCGACCAGCTCTGGAAAAACGTTTTGGAACAGGCTCGCCAGCCCGGCTTCTTTGAGCACAACAGCCATATGTTCTCGCGACGAGCAATGCTGGCCAGGGGCTTCAACGGTATCGGAGCTCTGGGGCTTGCTGCAGCCATCAGCCAGCAGGCCTCCGGGACTGAATCATCGGGACAGGATGCGGCATCGTCGGGAAGTCCGCTGACGCCTCAGACGCCCCGTTTTCAAGCCAGAGCGAAGCGTGTCATTCATCTCTGGATGAACGGTGCGCCGTCTCAGGTTGATACCTTCGATCCTAAGCCAGCGCTGGAAAAATTTGCCGGCCAGCGTCCGGAAAGCACTGTGAAACTGACCACGGAAAATGCCACCGGCGGTCTGATGCCATCGCCGTTTAAGTTCTCGAGATGCGGTCAGTCAGGAATTGAGATCAGTGAGTTGTTCCCCGAGGTCGCTCGGTTTGCCGATGATCTGTGCGTGATTCGTTCGATGCAAACCGATGTTCCCGTTCATGAATCATCCAACTGGATGATGTTCACGGGCAGCATTCAGCCGAACCGTCCCTCGTATGGTTCGTGGCTGCTCTATGGGCTCGGAAGCGAAAATGAAAACCTGCCTGGATTTGTGGTACTTGGCGAACAGGGACAACCGGTCAATGGCCCCTCAAACTGGAGCAGTCGTTTTCTGCCGGGTATTTATCAAGGCTGCCAGGTTGCGTTGCCTAAAGATTACAATCCGCGCGAAGTGATTCCTTACCTGCAGAACGTGCAACTGTCGCCGGTCACGCAACGTCGAGAACTCGACCTGATCCAGCGTCTGAACGCCATGCATCTGGAACGCCGAGGCGCAGAGAATGCGATGAATGCCAGAATTCAATCGCTCGAAATGGCGTTCAATATGGAAAGCTCCGCAGCGGACGCTTTCGATACCAGCGAAGAAACAGCGGAGACACTCGCAGCCTATGGCTTGACTGGTCCGGAGGCGGATCTGGTCGCAACGAGCGGCGATGGGGGCTTCAAACGTCTGACGTATGGCCGCAACTGTTTGCTGGCTCGGCGACTTGTCGAAAGAGGCGTTCGTGTTGTGCAGATTTATTGCGGCAAAAGCCAGCCGTGGGACCATCACAGCGCGAACACGGAATCGCACCGCAATCACGCCAAAGTTGTGGATCGTCCGATCGCTGCGCTGCTGGGGGATCTGAAACAACGAGGCCTGCTGGAAGACACACTCGTGTTGTGGGGCGGTGAATTCGGTCGCACTCCGACTTCACAGGGGAACGATGGTCGCGATCACAATCACCACGGATTCACGGTCTGGATGGCCGGCGGCGGCGTCAAAGGTGGCATGACGTACGGAGCCACGGATGAGTTCGGCTTCAAGGCCGTCGAAAAACCCGTCCACGTGCATGACCTCCACGCAACGATGCTGCACCTTATGGGACTGGATCACGAGAAGCTGACGTATCGTTACAGCGGTCGCGATTTTCGTCTCACCGACGTTCACGGGAATGTCGTGCAGGAGATCATCGCATGAATGCAAACACGATGCTGAAAGCTCCACTGCATACATTTATCTGCCTCATCACAGTTTGCCTGGCAAACCCGCTGAATGCGGAAGAACTCGACGCGAGCAGCCTCGAATTCTTTGAAGCAAAGGTGCGCCCGCTCCTTGTGGTCCATTGTTACGAATGCCACAGCGAGGACGCCGCCAAAGCGGAGAACCTTCAGGGCGGTCTGCGGCTCGATAATCGGGCGGGAGTTCTGCAAGGTGGCGAGTCCGGGCCAGTGATCGTGCCGGGAAAACCGGACGAGAGTGTGCTGATCAAGTCGGTCCGATATTCGGACAAGGCACTTCAGATGCCTCCGAAGGAACGGCTTGCCGCAGAGCAAGTCGCCATTCTGGAAAAGTGGGTCTCCATGGGCGCGCCCGATCCGCGCGAGGGGAGTGCGGCGCTCGCTTCGGTCAAACACGGAATCGACTTTGAAGCGGGACGCCAGCTTTGGGCATTCCAACCTCCCGTGAAGCATGCGGCACAGAATGTAACCGACAGCAACTGGCCAAAGCAGCCGCTCGATCATTTCGTGCTGTCCGCTCTGGAGCAACGATCGCTTCAGCCCGTGCGAATGGCGACCAGACAGGAGCTGATTCGTCGGGCGACCTTCGACGTTATTGGCCTGCCTCCCACGCCGGAAGAAGTGACGGCGTTTGAAAACGATTCAGAGCCCGGAGCTTGGGAGCGCGTCATCGATCGGTTACTGGCTTCGCCGCATTATGGCGAACGCTGGGGCCGATACTGGCTGGATGTCGCACGCTATGCGGATGACCAGGGCAACTCTTTCCTGACTCCGACTCCGGCCGCCTACCTGTATCGCGACTGGGTTGTGAGGGCTCTCAATGATGACATGCCGTACGACGAATTCGTGCGGCTGCAGATCGCCGGTGACGAAGTGCCCGGACCGGCGGCTGATTATGTCACTCGACTGGCAGGACTTGGTTTTCAGTCGCTGGGTCCTCAATTCCGCAAAGGGGCTGCCGGAGAAGCGAAGGCCAAAGCTGATGAACTCGAAGATCGAGTCGACACGCTGTCGCGCGGAATCCTCGGGCTCACCGTCTCATGTGCCCGATGTCACGATCACAAGTTCGATCCGATTCCGACGCGCGACTACTATTCTCTCGCAGCCGCCTACAACGGGGCGGATTGGCCGACCCGCATGCTGGCCTCTCCAGAGACGATCGAAGCTCACAAGCAATGGACCGCGCAGGTCGAACAACAGACGACACGCCTGAAAAAATGGAAGGAAGATCAGTCACGACATATTGGTCGGCTGGCGCTGGCGAAAGCGGATGCGTATGTCATTGCAGCCTGCAAAATGCTTGTGCTGCGAAACCACCAGCTGCCGCTCGATGACAACGCGTTTGCAAAACAGGAAAGCCTGGAACTCTACTTTCTGAATCGCTGGGTGAAGATTCTTGGAGAATCCAGCGATGAGCCGATCTTCAAGGGCCTTCGCGATGCGGCGAAGCTGGCGCATGATTCCGCCACCGTCGAATCCACCGATTCGATGCGACAACACGCCGAAGCGTTGAAGACTGCCGTCCTCGCCGCGCTGGATGCCCTTAAAGCGAGCGAACAGCCAGCCACTGATCCAGCACGACAGCCGCCTTCTGTTCCGCCCGAACACGAACGCATGCTCACGGTGCTGTGGAAGGACGCCAATGCCCCGTTCTTCGTGGCCGAGAACGACCTTGCCGGTCTAATGGCCGAACCTGAAAAACAGCAACTTGCTGACCTTCAGGCACAGCTGGATTCCTTGACAAAGAATCCGGCACCATCGGGACCGATGATGCCCAGCATTCATGGCGGCGGTCAGGCCATGCAGGTCTTCGTCCGCGGAAACCCTGAAAACCTGGGCGAACCCGCGCCGCCCGGTTTCCCGCGCATCCTGAGTTCACCCGATAACCAATCGGAAGGGAAACCGTTTTCGCGGCTGGACCTGGCTAACGCGATCGTGAGTCCACAGAACCCGCTGACCGCGCGGGTCTTTGTCAATCGCGTCTGGCATTATCACTTTGGTCGCGGCATCGTGCCCACGCTGAGCAATTTTGGAAAACTCGGCAGCCCGCCGACGCACCCGGAATTGCTGGACACGCTCGCCGTGCAGTTTATGGAGTCCGGCTGGTCGATCAAATGGCTGCATCGCGAGATCATGCGATCCGCAACGTATCAGCTCAGCAGCGCCCAGCACGAGGGCAATATGGCGATTGATCCCGGCAACGAATATCTCTGGCGGATGACTCCACGGCGACTTGATATCGAAGCCTGGCGCGATGCATTGCTGAGTGTTTCCGGTAAGCTTGATCCGCAGGTGGGCGGGCCGTCAATCGATCAGACAACGCCCGGCGTCAAAGAGGTCGAGGGTTTCAATTTCTTCAGCCGACTCAACGGTTTTGAAGCCGACAATCCCGCCGGCCGTCGGCGCACGCTCTACACAGTCGTCAGCCGATACGCCCCCAATGCCACGCTGACTCTCTTTGATTTTCCTGAACCGAACCTGACCAGCGACCAACGCAATGTCACGACCGTGCCGCAGCAGCAGTTGTTCGTCCTCAACAGCCCGTTCATGTTCGAGATGAGCCGCGAGTTCGCGAAGCGGCTCGAAAACGCAGCCTCCGGGGATGAAGACCGACTTCGACTCGGATGGCAACTGGCCTACGCACGGCAACCCACGGACGAAGAGATCGCGGTCGCGATGGAGTTTCTGCAGACTCCCGCAGACTCGACGGTTGTTGATCAATTGAATCGCTGGGAGCAGTTGTCGCACTCGCTGCTGGCCAGCAACGAATTCATGTTCCTGCCATAAATGGTAGTGTCCAAACCCGCCGTCCACTGGCAAAAGAGGACTGTCGTTTTAGCTCTTGGCGCGGGCGTCGCCCGCAACCCAATCAAATTACAATCGCGGCGTCCTGCGGCGAAGGTTTTGCTGAGTCGGGCCGAACGGTGTTGTTGTGTTTCGGCCCAAAGGGCCAGCAGTTCACATAGCCTGGCCCAGCGGGCCAGGGAAATCGCCACCAAACCATCGTTC
>JAYSPO010001273.1:0-1382 GCA_043722015.1 Candidatus Kuenenia sp.
CGTTAAACGAAAGTACTCATGCACGAGTGCTTAGCAGTCGTGAGACTTCGCGTTGAATCGTGGCCTGCCTCCGAATTCGCACGAATCCGGCTACAAGTCCTTCATGCTCTGGCGAGGTATGACGCCGTTTCGCTCAAGTGAGAGACTGATCGATGTCTGCAGTTCATTTTTCCAGTTCCGCAAGTGCCTCCGATCGCCGTCGCCGGCGATTGGCGACAGGAATTGATCCGGAGTTCGATTTGCGTGACTCCATCTGCGAAGCCACATTCCACGACGGTGCGGGTGAGATTGCACCATTTCCGATGCTCTCACGCGATCGACTTATCCGGCGTGTGATTTCACCACGCTTGTGGAAACACGTTACAATCGCCCTCGGACTTATACTGACTCCGATCATTTACGCGCTCGTCACTCTGCGGTCGGTTGGTCTGTCGTCCGGTACTGATCAAGTACTGATGGCAAGTCGTCTCGATGCTTTGCGAGGTCTGTCGGGCCTTGAGCTTTTCGCGGCGGCACAGTTCTGCCTCGTCATCGCGTGGGTGCGTTCCGCCAGCGCTGTCGATTTTCGAGGTGGCTATCGCTGGTGGCGCTGGATGGCGGTCGGTTTGTTTGCTCCGTCGATGATGCTGTTGACGGGCACAAATGAGTGGATCACTGATCTGATTTCGTTGGGACTGGAACCGATCTTTGGCCGTATTGATGCAGCGCGCCCGGCACTGATTCTTGTGCCTGCAGGTGCCTGCCTCGCACTTGTCCTTCACCGACTGATTCCGGATATGGGGCGCTGTCGCTCAGCGCAGTCGTTGCTGGTGATCGCGACATTGCTACTGGCCATTCGCGCATTCGCGGGTACTCGACAAAGTTCCGCCGCAGCCGGGTTACAATTGTCAGTCATCGAACTGCTGATTTCAGGACTCGTGCTGTCCGCATTTCAACTGCATGCCAGATTCGTGATTCACATAAACCCGAATCCACCTCTGGTTGTGGCACGGAAGCCCGTCGCCGTTGATGTCAACGCCGGGGGAACTTCTGCTGATGAAACTGCGTCGGCGCAGGTCATTGATCTTCAGCCGCAAGCTGTCCTGATGACCGAATCATCCGATCCTCCATCGAGTGGAGAGACAGAAATATCCGTTGTAGAACAGCCTCGTATCGAACACGAAGCTGTCGCATACACGGCAACTGAAGTTGCATCTCCGAACGCAGCTCAGCCTCAGGGAAATGGCAAGAACGGAAAGAAACAAAAGTACCGCAAAGCAGGTTAGTGGCTTCCTTTGTTTCAAATACTCCCGACTTTTGCGCAGCCATGGAACCTGGCCAGCGAGCACTAAGCACTCGTGCATAAGTTCTTTCGTTTAACGGCGAGCCGCAGGCGTAGGCGG
>JAYSPO010001274.1:0-3799 GCA_043722015.1 Candidatus Kuenenia sp.
AAAAACGCCGCGAGAAAATCGCCGCAGCTGCCGTCCGCACTACGGACGATGCACGGAAATGAACGCCGCTGGGCCAAATGGGTTCCCCGGACGCTTACACGTCTGGCTCAATTCACGGTGCTCGGAACCACGCGAGCCCAGGCGATCGCAGCCGCAAATGCTCTCGTGACCAACTCCGGCTTTGGCGGTGAAGCAGCAGCGTTTCTGACTGCCGGGGAACTTGCTTCACTGGCGAATTTTCAGTTCAACACAGCTCCGATTGCCGATGCGGGCGGGCCGTACTCTGGACTGGAAGGTGCAGGCATCCTGTTGGACGCAAGTGGTTCCAGTGATGGGCAGGACGCTCAGTCGGCCCTTCAGTTTGAATGGGATCTGAACTATGACGGAATCACATTTGAAGTGGATGCAGTCGGAATACAACCATCCGTGGTGTTCGCCGACAACTTCATCAGAACAATCGCTTTGCGTGTCACTGATTCGCACGGCGTGAGTAGTATTGATTTAGCCTCTGCTGTAATCACCAACGCGAATCCGACTCCGTCCATTGCTTCGATCAGCACAATACGAGTGGAAGGCACACAAATTGATGTTGCGGCGTCCGCAACAGATCCGGCCGGTTCTAACGACACGCTGACTTTCACCTATGCAGTATTTAAGAACGGTAGTGCCACAGCCTTTGCCAGTGTTTCAGGTATCGACCTGACAGCGTTCAGCTTCACGCCGGATGAATATGGAAATTACCAAATCCTGCTGACTGTCAGTGATGAAGACGGCGGTACGGGCACGACCACGGCAGACCTCATTGTGACTGACGACGATGAAATACCGCCAGTCATTATTCTGGGCGGGTCCACCGGCAACGAGACCGATGACCAGTCTCAGTCATTCAGCTGGTCGATCAGTGACGCTTCCGGTCTCGCCTCCAGCGAAGTATCGATGACGCGCAACGGTGGCGGCATGTATGGAGGCATCCTGCCTTCGGGCAGTTTCAACTTCGATGCCTATGGTCCCGGCACGTATGTGATGACCGTCACGGCGACGGACGCGGACAACGACCGACTCGGCGACAGCCTGACGACGATCGTTACTCGCACCGTGATTGTTGCAGACGACGACAACACTCCGCCGGTCCTGGCACTGGGCGGTTCCAGCGGCACGCAGACCGACGCGGAAACACAGGTCTTCAGCTGGAACATCAGCGATGCTTCCGGCTTGGCCGCGAGCGAGGTGCTGATGCACCAAAACGGCGGTGGCATGTATGGAGGCATCCTGCCTTCCGGCAGCTTCAACTTTGATGCCTATGGGTTGGGCACATTCGTCATGAGCGTCACAGCCACGGACGCCGACAACGACTGGAATATCGGCGGTTCCGACAGCCTGAACGCTGCGGCCACTCGCACGGTGACGGTTATCGACGACGACGACGCCGGTCCCGCGATTATTCTGGGCGGCTCCACCGGGAACGAAACGGATGACCAGTCTCAGTCATTCAGTTGGTCGATCAATGACGCTTCCGGTTTAGCCTCCAGCGAGGTCTCGATCACCCGTAACGGTGGTGGCATGTATGGAGGCATCCTGTCATCGGGCAGTTTCAACTTCGATGCCTATGGTCCCGGCACGTATGTGATGACCGTCACGGCCACGGACGCGGACAGTGACCGACTCGGTGACAGTCTGACGACGATCGTTACTCGCACCGTGATTGTCACAGACGACGACACTACTCCGCCGGTTCTGGCACTGGGCGGCTCCAGCGGGACGCAGACCGACGCGGAGACGCAGGTCTTCAACTGGAACATCAGCGATGCGTCCGGCCTTGCCGCGAGCGAGGTGCTGATGCATCAAAACGGCGGTGGCATGTATGGAGGCATCCTGCCTTCTGGCAGCTTCAACTTCGATGCCTATGGGTTGGGCACATTCGTCATGAGCGTCACAGCCACGGACGCCGACAACGACTGGAATATCGGCGGTATCGATAGTCTGAGCGCTGCGGCCACCCGCACGGTGACGGTGATCGATGACGACAATGACGGCCCGGCGATTATTCTGGGAGGCTCCACGGGCAACGAGACCGATGACCAGACGCAGTCATTCAGCTGGTCGATCAGCGACGCTTCCGGTCTCGCTTCCAGCCAGGTTTCGATGACCCGTAACGGCGGCGGCATGTATGGAGGCATCCTACCATCGGGCAGTTTCAATTTCGATGCCTATGGTCCTGGCACGTACGTGATGACCGTCACGGCGACGGACGCAGACAGTGATCGAGTCGGCGACAGCCTGACGACCATCGTCACTCGCACCGTGATTGTTGCAGACGACGACAACAGCCCGCCTGTTCTGGCACTGGGCGGTTCCAGCGGCACACAGACCGACGCGGAGACGCAGGTCTTCAGCTGGAACATCAGCGACGCCTCCGGCCTTGCCGCGAGCGAGGTGCTGATGCACCAAAACGGCGGTGGCATGTATGGCGGCATCCTGCCTGTCGGCAGCTTCAACTTCGATACCTATGGGTTGGGTACGTTCGTCATGAGCGTCACAGCCACGGACGCGGACAACGACTGGAATATCGGCGGTTCCGATAGCGTGAGCGCTGCGGCCACTCGCACGGTGACGGTCATCGACGACGACGACGAAGGCCCGACGGCAGTCATCACCAGCACTGCCAGCGGCGCCATTACCGACTCGACGGCTGTGGAAAGTCATGGCTTGGTCAATGCCGTGCACTGGAGCGTATCGGACTCGTCAGGTGTCTCGTCCGTACTCGTTAGGATTCTTCAGAACGGCGTTACGACGGTGGCACAGTTCATCGGTCAATCCAGCGGATCGTACAATTTCGATGCTCTGGGCCCCGGAGTGTACGACATCGAAATTCATGCCGTGGACGACGACAATGACTGGGGTGTGAACGATCATTCGTCGAGCGTGACCAGCGGGCGCATCGTGGTGACCAACGCGACGCCTCAGGCCGATGATGACTTTGCCAGCGTTACCGAGGACACTGTTTTCCAGGCCACGGGCAATGTATTGAACAACGACAGCGACCTGGACCCTGGAACGACCCTGAGCGTGGCCGCGCCGGGAACCTATGTCGGCGCTTACGGGACGCTGCAGCTATCTGGCAACGGTTCGTATACCTACAACCTGAATAACGGTTTGCCCGCCGTTCAATCGCTCGGCGATGGCGGGATGCTGAGTGACGTTTTCGCCTACGACGCCAGCGACGGCATGGCGTCCAGCGCGGCCACCTTGATCGTCACCATCCACGGCAAGAACGAGCCTCCCGCCGCGCAGAATGACGTCGCCAGTGTTACCGAAGATACGCTGCCTGCAGCGACGGGCAATCTGCTCGCCAATGATACGGACGAGGAAAACGATACGCTCAGCGTTCAGCCGGTAACGTCCGGAGGCATCTATGGCTTTTTGATGCTCGCCGGAGACGGCTCATATACCTACAACCTGTTCAGCGATCCATTCCTTTCCCCGGTTGTGCAGAGTCTTCGCGCAGGGCAAACCGTCAGCGATACGTTCACGTACCGGGCCAGCGACGGAATCGCCTTGTCCAATGTCGCTCGCCTGACCGTGACGATCCATGGCACCAATGATGCCCCGGTGGCACTCCCAGTCACGGGCAGCGTTCACGAAGATGGCCCTTCGCTCATCGTTACGGCGAACTTCTCGGATCTCGATTATGGTGACACCCATTCGTTTGTGATCAATACGTCCGGGACGGGCAGGGTCCGTCATCAACAACGGTGACGGCACTTTTGCCTACGATCCCAACGGCCAGTTCGAACACCTG
>JAYSPO010001275.1:0-6308 GCA_043722015.1 Candidatus Kuenenia sp.
ACGGGACTGGTGTTGAGTTGTTGTTCCTCTCTGTTTCCTCCTCCGTTTGCTCCTGTTCAATACGGAACGCCTAAAGGCGCCTGTCAGTGGCTTCCTATACGGTCCTGTCTGCTATTCACGATCCCGACTGAGATGAAACGGCAAACTACCGCTATGATTTGAAGCTCTTTCCCGGATTCTCCTGAATTTCCTGTTGACGACCTGTCTCGTCGCGACATTAACCCAGTGGAGAATCCAGATCGTGAGCAAAACATCGCCAAATCTCGTTGTTCAGGAAATTGCCCGGCATCAGTCGCGGCTGAGAGCCTTCGTGCGATGTTTGATGGTGCGACCGAGCGATGTGGATGACCTCCTGCAGGAGATCAACGTCGTCCTCTGGGAAAAAGCGGATGAGTTTCAGCCGAACACAGATTTCTGGGCTTGGGCCCTGGGCTTGGGCCAGCCAGATTGCGAGGTTCAAGGTGCTGAATCAGGTTCGGAAGTATGGTCGAGAAAAGCTGGTGTTCGATGAGGCCACGCTGGAACGGCTGGCCGACGTCACGCAACGAAGACTCATGGATCTCGATCAGCGACGAAGCGCCCGGGATCATTGCCTGAAAGAACTTACGCCGGCACAGCGACAATTGCTCGATTTGCGATATGCCAGCGATCAGTCCATCGAAAACATCGCTGAATCCATTGGACGCCCCGCCGGTTCTGTTCGACAAACGCTGTATCGCATCCGGGCGGCGTTGCTGGCATGCATCGAAGGGCAACTTGCTCTGGAGGCAAACTCATGACCTCGGAAGAAGATCATCCGACGCAGCGTGTGAAGCGACTCATCTCGCAGTTTCTGGATGGCGGGCTGTCCTCAGACGACAGGGGTGAATTGAAACAGCTTGTTGAATCCGATCCATCTCGCCTCGAACTGGTGGCCGATCAGTTGTTGCTCGATTCCCTTCTGACAGAAGAGCTGGGAGTCGAATCGATGACTGCTCTTGTCGATTTGGTTTCCGACACGGAAGTACCGACGGTTGCAGGCAGTACTTTTTCTACAGCCACAACGCGATCAGCTGCGTGGCTGGGAAACTGGCGGAAAAACTTTGCCGTCCGTCTCTTGAAGCCTGCCGGCTGGTTCATCGCGGTTTCAGCCATGGTCCTTCTGGCATTTGTCGTTGGCCGTTGGGAAAACAGTGCGTTTGCCGACGCTTCTTCCCTGGTGCGTGCCGCCATGGTGACTCATGCTGAACCGATTGAACGAGTCTACGTCGTGGAAGTGGAACGTGCTGAAACTTCGCTTCAGGGTTTTGCGCCGCCACGTGATGTTCGCGTCATGACACAGGGTGACAGGTTCTGGGTAGAAATGAGTCGCGGGGAAAAACGCTGGGTGTGGGGACAGGACGCAGACAATGCCCTGTGGCTGACTCTTGGACCCAGGCGAGCCTTGCGGATTGAACGCGACGAACTCGGCGTCCCGATGCAGTACATCAGCGACATTTACAGCCTGAATCTCGAAACGCTGCTGGACAATGTGCTGCAGCACTTTCAAGTATCGTACTCCAGTGATTCCAGGCCGACTCATGTGATTACCGCCATCGCAAGGCGACGCTGGCAGGGGAGACTGCGCGAGATGACCATCGATGTGGAAAAAGAAACCAAGGCCATCCGCAAACTCGTGATCCGTCGCAACATGCCGCTGCAGGGTGAGTCCACCGTGACTTTCACACTCGTGGATTCTCGTGTTCCTGATGAAACGCAATATCGCCCGGAAGGTCATCTGACCGAACCATTCCAAATCCTGACCAGTGTAACAAAACCCGACAAGCGACGCGAGATGCTGACGAGCTGGTTTGGCTCAGTGGCCGATCGCTGGATCAATTCTGAGGAGTCAAAGTCAAATGCCAATTAAGTCACATCTTGCGAACACTGCTTTGTTGTTGTCTGCCCTTGTTATTCTGGGTGCAGGCCTCGTCGCCTTCGCGCAGGGTCGTCCGGGCGATCGACTCAAAGAACCGGATACGTCCTCTGTTCGCCAGGGACCGAAGTTGCTCATTCCCGGTGAACATGGCATTGGCGGTCTTGTCGCCGACTTAGAATTTCAGGATCTGAATGGCAAGAAGTACCACTTCAGCGACTTCTCGGATCGCAAAGCAACGGTCATCGCCATGACCAGCACCAGCTGCCCGCTCAGTCGGAAATACCTGCCGACGCTGGTGGAACTGGCCAAAACCTATTCCGCTCGCGGTGTGGCATTTATCCTTGTCAATCCTGTGGCGACGGACGAAGACAGCGACATAAAGACGGCGCATCAATCGTTCAGTGACACGGCGATCTACGTCGCCGATCGTGAGGAAAATCTGGCACGAACAATCGGAGCAAAGTCCACCACCGATATTGTCGTTCTGGATCCCTCGCGAACCGTTGTCTATCACGGGGCGATTGATGACCAGTACGGCTTCGGATACTCGATCGAAGCACCGCGTTCTCGATATCTTGCCGATGCGATTGATGCTGTGCTTGATGGGAAACTGCCAGTCGTTGCAGCGACGGCGGCCCCTGGCTGTGTTTTGGATATTGAGCCGAACACTGCGGCTGTCAATCAGCAGACTTATCACGGCAACATCGAAAGACTCGTCCAGACGCATTGCATCGAGTGCCATCGTGACGGCGGTGTCGGTCCGTTTGCCCTGGACACGTACAAAGACATCGTGGCCCATGCACCGATGATCAAAGACGTCGTCGAACGCGGTGTGATGCCTCCCTGGTTCGCGGCATCCAATTCTAATGATAACTCAGAAGATCAGGTCAGCCCGTGGGCAAATGATCGCTCTCTGGCCAGAGCCGAAAAGAGTGAACTGCTGACATGGCTCGCGAGCGACCGTCCGCTGGTTGATCCGAAGGATGCTCCTGCACCTCGCAAATTCGCGGGAGAATGGACCATCGGCCAGCCTGACCTGATCGTGCAGTTGCCGGAGCCCACGAAGATCAAGGCTCAGGGAACGATGCCGTATCAGTTTGTCACGGCAGAAACCACACTGACGGAAGACCGCTGGGTTCAGGGCTACGAAATTGTGCCAACAGATCGCAGCGTTGTGCATCATGTGATCGTGAATGTCCATGCAAAGGGTTCCGGGCGAATTCGCGACAGGGAAGAGGGGATCGGCGGTTATTGGGCGGCATATGTACCTGGCAACACGCTGCAGGTTTATCCGCCGGGATTTGCACGGAAGCTGCCTGCGGGAGCCGTGGTGAGTTTCCCGATTCATTACACGCCGAATGGCAAAGCGACTCAGGACCAAATGCGCATGGGCCTGATCTTTGCCAAAGAAGAGCCCAAATACATCGTCGAGACGCTGGCACTTGCGAATCGAGACCTGAACATTCCGCCGGGGGACGCGAATCACATCTAATCTTTTTCACGGCGCCTGCCCCGAGACATCAACGTGCTCGCCTACATGGCTCACATGCATGTTCGCGGTAAGTCGTTTCAGTATCAGCTCACAACCGCCGATGGCAAGAGCGAGACGCTGCTCGATATTCCGCATTACGACTTCAACTGGCAACTGCGGTACGACTATGCCCAGCCACGTGTCATTCCCGCTGGTTCAACCGTGAAGGTCACAGCCGTATTCGACAACAGCACCAACAATCCCGCCAACCCCGATCCGACCGGTGGGCTGGGGCCCGCAAACGTTTGATGAAATGATGATTGGCTACGTGGAGACTTATCGAGCGCTCAGTGATCCCGCCGACACCTCCGCCGCCGAGTCCCCGGAACCACGACCCGGACTTGTGCTCGGAGCGCTGTTTAAACGAATGGACAGCAATGGCGATGGTCAGCTGACTGGCGATGAGATTCCGGCAGCCCAGAAAGAACGCCTCATGCGACTCGATTCCGACAAGGACGGCGGGATCTCGCTGGAAGAAGCAAAGCGATTGAGATTGCCACGATAAGACGGATTGACCGGCGGCACGAAGGCGTACGGCAGAAACAAACCTACCGAAACCACATGATTTGAGCCTGAGGCGCTAGTGCTTTGTCAAAGCAAGAATTGCGGGTTGGGTGGCCGGGGCTGGACCGAGCGGAGCGAAGGAAGCCCCGGGGTTTCGGGCTATCGCCCTCCAACCCCGGCCACCCGAAGATTAAGATTTGACAAAGCACTAGCCGAATTTCTTGCTGCCGAATCGGCTGAGCGAATCAGGCTCAATGGGCATGCAGGTGCCACTCACCGCGACTCCCTTCTATGGATCCAGGGCGACAAACGAAGCCAATTGGTTTGCCAGCCAACACCATCGTCGTGCGGCGTCCGGAGGAAGTGAAGCCAGACGGGCATAGATGCTCGGGAGTGCGGCGGGAATCTGGTTTCGGTCGCTCAGCAGGCGAGCGAAGCGGAGGAAGTCGCGGGCGTTTTCCACTCCACCCAAAAGCGGCGCGGCGACTCGCTGCTGGAAGGCGTCGAGATCCGCTTTCGGGTTGTCGGGGCCGCCATAATCAGCCAGTGCGAGGTAGTTCAATTCCGCGCCGGCGTGAAACGACGACACTTCACCGAATAAAGAAATGCCTTCAAAGCCGGAAGCCATACTCCGCTGCACAAGATTTGCGAGTCCGTCAACGGCCAACTCGCCGCGGTTTCCAAACCAGGACGTCGCAAGATGTGACCGCATCACATGGCGGTGGTCGGCGTTGGAAACTCTTCCTTCGTCAGTCCATGCTGGAGTGACCTCGCCGTTCTTCATGAAGTAGTCGGCCACCCACTGGACAAAGACTCCGCGGGGAAACCTGGCCAACTCCGCAGCGGCCCACGCTGGCATGGTATCACCAAATTTCGGTGCCTTGTCAGGCCCTGTATTCGGCTGTGGATGCGAATAGGTTTCGCACACGACCCAGGCGTCAGGAGTCACTGCGCGAACGGCGCTGGTCGCCAGGGGGTACATCAGGCCCATGTCTTCCCATGAGAGCCACTCGAAGGTGGATGCCGAGTGCTGACGTCGGTCCCGGCAGAGCTGGCACTGACAAATTCCTGTATCGCCGGTTTCCATCTGCACGCCGCCCAGCGGCAGATTCGTAAAGAGCCATGCGAGCGATTCCGCGATGAAGTCCTGATTCTCTGGTCGCGAGGGGCAAGCCTGGTAGAACCCTCGCGGACCGGGCGTCCCTTTTGTGGTGATGGGTGTTTTCGCTCCGTTGCCATCAATGGAAAAGTTCAGCAGGCTGCCGTCGGCATCGACGGCATTCAGCTTGGGATGCTTTTCCAGATGCCGTTCCAGATTGTGCGGCGAATTCCCTTCATAATACACCCCGCCGTAGGCGTTCAGCCCCACGCCGCACAAAAGCCGTACATTCTCCTTTGCCGCCACGTCACACAGGCGTTTGGCGGATTCGAGGCCACCATGCCCGTCACGCAGCAGTCCCCACACGACGACCGCGTCGATCTTGTGACGCCCGCACCAGCGGAGCAGAGACGTGTAGTCCTGCAGGAACGCCTCTGTTGAGCGACCATACTCATTGCACGATCCATGCGTGTGCGCGCCCTGACGATTCAGAGCCCATTCGGTGCTGTGATCCCAGGTCCAGAACATCCGCGTCTTTATCGGCGCTTCGCCAGAAGCCGCTTCCGCTGATGGAGCATCCGCCGCGATCGTCTGTTCAGTATACCCAACGTCACCAATCACGGCACCCAAGCTGCCGGCGGCGCTCAATTGAATCATTTCACGACGATTAAGTGTGCTCACAACAGTAGTCTCCGAACGTGCCTGCCACGGCAAACGCCAGGGCAGGAAAGCCGCTATCGATGAATCGTCAATTTAGCAGACGCACGACGGTATCGCGATCCCGAGGCGATCTTGAATAAAAGGCTCTGAGGAAACAAATGGGTGAAGAAAATGAAAGAGGTGAAGACAGGGGCTCTTCTCTGACGGATGGATGATCTGTTTTTACCGTTCCAGCAACGGAAATTTCGCAATCAGTTCTTGACTCAGGCTTCCCGGCTCATCAGCCTATATGAAAAACCGGTGGTTAACGGAGGAGAGTTTCGTGATCAGCAATTCTTTGAAGTGGATGGTACTGTGCCTGGCTGCGGTAGGCTTAATGTGTGGCTACTTGTGCATTGATTCGGGAAGCGGTGACGCAAACTCGCCAGTTCTGGCGGCTCGATACCACGCCCGCAATCGCACGGCCAACTTCTTTCAGCGTGCCGGAACGCAGGGACATCGCACAGGATCGTTGAGCTCCCGTTCTTAGTCGAACTATTCTTCACACGGTCCAAAATGAGGTTTCATGAGTCACGGTTTGCTTTCGTAGGGTGTGACAAGCGGAGCGCCGGCACACC
>JAYSPO010001276.1:0-1535 GCA_043722015.1 Candidatus Kuenenia sp.
CTTTTCAATCAACTCTACGGTTTCCCACCTCATCTTCGCGGAGCCTTTTTCTTGATTAACCAGCTTTTCGTATGCTCAAACACATTTGAGAACAGACACGAGCTAGCGCTCTCCAACCCCGGCCACCCTAAAGTCCAGTCTTGACGGGGCACCAGGAAACAGGGAAGAAATACTCTACGGCGACACGTCAAAACAAGTTCGACAATGCGTCCGGGGCTTCTCTGCCTTGCCTTGCTTTCGCAATCCGAATCGTCTGCAAATATTCGTCAGCGACTTGCAGCGATTTTGCCTGAAGTCACGTTGAGGACTTGACGAAGGGCGACGAACACAAAGAATACAGCATAGTGCGGGACTATTTGTTCGACCGCTGAATCTCCACTCTGGATTTTGCAGCGAACTCGCTGAGATCCGATCGTTTTTCGCCAGGGAGTTTTTTTGATGCCAGTTTATCCTGCAATCTCAGAGCACATCAGGTTGTTTGCACTGCTGACTGCGTTCTGTCTTGCTGGCAGTGACTGCTGCGCTCAGGCCGCAACGCAACCGCCTGGAAAGACAAACACTCGAGAAGAGATATTGGCGGCGGCCGATGGTTGGCCGATCCATGCCACGTATTATGAATCTGCTGCCGGGAAGGAATCGCCGGCGGTCATCCTGCTGGCCGGTGCTGAAGGTCGTGACAAGAAAGATGCACGCAATCGTCGCGTCTGGCAAAACACTGCGGTGGCGCTGCAAAAGAGTGGCTTCGCGGTCCTGGCGGTGGATTTAAGAAAGCATGGCGACAGCATTCGGGAAGCCACAGCACCTGAATCCCCGTTACTCAAAATGAAACCCAATGAGTACATCCTCATGACAACTCTGGACATGGATGCGGTGAAAGCGTTTTTGCTCATCGAACACAAGAATGAAAAACTCAACATTCGCAAGACGGGCATCGTGGCTGTCGGTTCCAGCGCCATGGTTGCGGCGGCTGCCACTGTCGCCGACTGGGAAAGGAAACCCTATCCGGACGGACCGACGCTGGAGACCAGTACGCCTCGTGGACAGGACGTGCGGGCGTTGATCATGTACAGCCCGAACGCCACCGTGAAAGGTATCAATTCAAATTCAATCATGACGTCCATCAAGGTGCTTCCGATCGCGGTGCATGTGGTCGCATCGAAAGATGTGAAGGAAGATGCTCGTAACGCAGATCGCATTTTCAAAGCAATTGAAATCAAGGACGAAAAATTCAAGGATGCACGCAAATACACAGCAGCTGCGGGTGAGATTACGGCCGAAGGATTCCTGGAAGGCCGATTTGCTGATCCGACAAACACGGATATCACGGAATTTCTGACCAAGAGTCTCAAAGAACTCGACATGCCGTGGACGTCGCGGAAGAGTCGTTTGTAAATGCCTGGGATCAAGTGCTTCAATCGGCACAGTGAGTCAAAGGCGAGGCAAAGGGGGCCTTGACGTTTTTCAAGACCGTCGCTGATCCCTTTTCTCTTTCGAATGTAGGATGGACATTCATGTCCGTCGCATGGCCATGAAAC
>JAYSPO010001277.1:0-3778 GCA_043722015.1 Candidatus Kuenenia sp.
GAAAATGGTTGTTGATGATCTGAACTCTGAGAACAGCGGTGGCTTTGGATCGCTGGGGATTCACCAGCGACTGCTGCTCGATCAGCTGCAGGAATGCGCAAAACTCATGCCGACGCTGCGGGATCAGTCGGCGTTTGTCAATGTGTGGCTGCAGCGTCTGGCTCCAGGGAACGACGTGAACGAGGTCCAGGATGCTGCTGAACGTGATGCACACCTGACGCGTTTGTGGGACTTCGTTAAGTCGTTGTCACCCGCACAGAATTCACTGAAAGCTCACGTCCTCTATCAGCGGCTCGATTTCAATCGATTGAAAAACGACTACGACAAGGGCCTGTTTCTGGAATACATCAAATTGCCCCGACATGCGCCTTACATGAACGGCGAGTTCATGCTGCAACCGTTGTCGCAACAGTTTCCGGCGGACCTGGCCGCGAACTATGCGCCATTCACCCGATGCCCCGTCATTGGTGACGACGAACCGCTGATCCGCGACTACCTGCATCGACTGCTGACTGAGGCAGACAACACTCGCGAATTTCAACCGTACCTCAACGACACGTATCTGACGCATCGATTTGCAGAAACCAAGATCGTGAATGGGTTGGGTAATCGGGAACAGTGGTATGCTCTGCTGCCACCGGCGGATTACCAGATTCTTCGAGACCGCGTGGATATCGATTTTTCAGCGACGAACAAGACGCTGTTTGCTGCGGATGAAGCGGTCAGCATGGACGTCTTTGTCAAGAACGTCCCGACGTTGATCGTCAAAGTCTTCGAGATCAACACGGCGAATTTTTACCGCGATTTCGATCGTGAAGTCAACACAGACATCGATCTCGATGGTCTGGTGGCTAACAAAGAAGAAACACTGGTCTATGATGGAGCCCCGTTGCGCCGCGTGCGGCGTCACTTTGAGTTCCCTCAGTTGTCAAAACGTGGGACATATGTCATCGACTTCATCGGCAATGGCCACAGCAGCCGCGCGCTGATTCGCAAGGGGCAGCTCCGGTTTGTCGTGTCCACGACTCCCGCCGGACAACAGTTCAGAATCTTTGATGAACCTGGAAAGTCGGCGGAGTCGCCGACCGTGACTCTCGGCGGTCAGAAGTACGAAGCGGACAAGGATGGAAACGTCATTGTGCCGTATTCGACCGCGCCCGGTCGTCGATCGGTCATCATTTCATCCGGTGAGTTCTCGACGCTCGGCTACTTTCAGCATGATGCGGAAAACTACGAACTACGAGCCGGGATTCTGGTCGATCGCCAGTCCCTGCTGCGGCTGCGGAAGGCGAAAGTCATTGTCCGGCCGCAACTGCTGCTGAACGGATCGCCTGTGTCACTTCGCCTGCTCAAAAATGTCCGGCTGACGCTGACATCCATGAACATGGATGAAGTCTCGACGACCACAACGGTCACCGATTTCGTGCTGGCGGAAGATCGCGAATCTGAACACGAGTTTCTGGTTCCCGATCGCCTGTCGTCCATGACATTCACACTGACAGCGCAAGTCAGAAACCAGAGCCAGGCAAAAGACGTGGATCTCAGCGTCGGTGACACCGTGGCGGTGAATGCGATTGACCGCACTGAAAAAATTGAATCTGCTCACTTGTCCAAAGTTGATAATCGTTACGTCGTTGATGTCCGCGGCCGCACGGGAGAACCGTTGAAACATCGACCGGTGCAATTGACGCTTCGGCATCGCGACTTCACTCGTGAAGTGATCGTGTCTCTGCGATCAAATGCAAAAGGACAGCTGGATCTCGGCCCGCTGGCGGGCATCATTTCAATCAAGGCCCAGTTGACCAATGGTGTCGAGCAATCATGGCAGATCGCCACCGATCAGATCGAGCAGTTTCGCGTGGTTCATGCCGAGGTCAGTTCGCTCGTCCGCGTGCCTTGTTTGCTTGTTGACGGCGTGCCATCGCGCACCGACATCTCGCTGTGTGAATTGCGGGGCGGTGAGTTCTTCGCTGACCGATTTGATGCCATCCGCATCAAAGACAGCTTCGCGGAAATCAGCGATCTGCCGGGGGGTGACTACAGTCTGCTGTTGCGTGGTTCGGGACAGCAGATCCTGATTCGGATCACGGAAGGCAAACAGCTCGGCCAACTCCTGATCGGCGATGCACGCATTCTGGAACAACGACGCCTTGCGGCGCTGAACATCAGTTCGATTCAGGAAGTTGACGGACAGCTAAAGATCAAAGTGGAAAATGCTACAAAGCTGGCTCGGGTCCACATCTTCGCCAACACCTTTGTGCCCGCCATTTCGCACTTTGAAAAACTGAGCAAAACACTGAATCCCGGCGTCCTCGTGCAGGAGCAGATCGATCCACTGTCCGCCTATGCCCAGGGACGCAAAATTGGCGACGAATATCGCTACATTCTCGATCGACGGCTGGCAGAAAAATATCCCGGCAATATGAACGCCCGTCCTGAAATGCTGTTGAATCCCTGGGCTGTGCGTTCAACGGAAACGGCGCGTCAGGACGCCGCGACTGGCAATGACTTCGCGCCAAAGTCTGAAGCCCCGGCACCGGCGAGTGCGATGGACGCAGACGCAAAAGAGGCTGGAGGTCCGCCGGGAGATTTCGCGAATCTCGACTTTATGGCTCAGGCAGCGATCGTCGCCACCAACCTGATCATTGACGAGAACGGTTTCGTGACGATTGATCTGGCAACTGTGGGAACTCACCAGGACCTGTATGTCGTCGCGATTGATCCGCTAAACACCGTGGAGCGCAGTTATTCGCTGCCCGATCGGTCTCCGCGAGTCATCGATCAGCGACTTGTCGAATCACTACCAATCGATAAACACTTCTCGCAACAGAAGCAGATTGACATTGTCCCCGCCGGGACAGAATTTCAGATCCCGGACGTCACGACATCGCGATTCCAGGTCTACGATGATCTGGCAAGCGTCTACCAACTGTACCATTCGCTGCTGAACGATCCAAAACTTGCGGAGTTCCGATTTATCCTGACGTGGCCGGAACAGGAGCGAGCACGCAAACAGGAGCTGTATTCTCAATTTGCCTGCCACGAACTGAACTTTTTTCTTTCGCAGCGTGATCCCGCGTTCTTTAACGAGGTCGTCAAACCGTATCTGGCCAACAAGCTCGATAAGACCTTTCTGGATCATTGGCTGCTCGGCGAAGACTTCAGCCAATACCTGACTCCTCAGCGTTATCAGCGACTGAATACCGTTGAGAAGGCCCTCTTGGGACGCCGCATAGCTGCCGAACGCGCTGTGACTGCTCGATTTATTCGCGAACAATTTGAACTCCTTCCGCCGGACTCAGTGCGAGCGGAACTCGTGTTTGGCACGGCGCTGAGCGCCGATCCATCATGTTGCGCGATAATGGACGCAAATCCCGATGCGGTTGTCCAAAGCGACGAACTTGGTGGAGTGCCGATCTTGAACAAAATTCCATACCTTTCCAGATCGCAATTAGGACGAAAGAATGCCGGTGCGGCTGCTGCAAAACTTGGCGCCGGGGTGGAGCTTTTTGAAAAAGCCAGCCCAGCTGAGGATCGAGCTGAGGAAGCGTCCGCAAGGGGCGGCTTGTCGGTTCCCGCCCTACGAAAAAGCAATTCGGGCGACGACAAAGTCGAATTCGAATCGCTGTATGCAGACAACCTCGGCGACCGGCAATTGCGTGAGCTGTTTCGGCAGACCGAGAAGACACAGGAGTGGGCCGAGAACAACTATTACCAACTGCCAATCATATCGCAGGATGAAAGTCTTGTGACCGTGAATGCGTTCTGGGCGGACTTT
>JAYSPO010001278.1:0-2754 GCA_043722015.1 Candidatus Kuenenia sp.
CTTGCCGACTCCATCGTGCTGGCTTCAGACGTGGATGTCTTTGGCGTTGAAGTGAATTATCGCTGGCTGCAGCATGCGATCGATCCTCAATGGCTGAAGCTGCAAGTCCGGCAAAGACTCAGCAGGGAGGAGCGCCGTGACACTGAACTGGTGGCACACGCTGAAGATCAGGTCCACGCAGAACGCACGGCGCTGCGGGATGCTCTGTCGGATTTGACGCAGATCCCATCTGCAGAACTGACGGCAAGATTCAGCAAAGTTGAAGAACGTGTGCAAAAGATCAGTGATGCCGTCAATCGCCGTCAATCGGGATCGCTGGCCAATGCTGCCGAAGAAGCCCCTGAAGAAGATCATGGCCTGTTGCTGACTATCGCTGAGTCCATCCGTGTTGCACTCACCACACCGCCCACACGTGCCGAAGAAAATCGTATCGTCGTCCGGGAAGAAGAAACGTGGCATCCGGTTCTGGAAGACGTCGGCCTCTCGGTGGCAGCCGCGATTAACGAACATCCGGAAAGGTTTCCTGGAGTTCGAGTCGTCAGTTCCACTCGCCGCACGTATCCGGAACTGACGCTGGCCGCCCATGTTGTGGGCGTGCGGACCAATGTCCGCGACTCAGATGTGACCGGCGATTCGACGATCAATGATTTGACCAGCACCGCCCCACGCATCGGGCGTTCCGGCGTGGAACGCAGTTACGAACATCATTTGCTGGGCGTGGCTGGAGTGCGGCGGACAATTCGCGACAGGCGGCAGCGTGTGCTAAAGTCGGAGATAGTACGGCATCCGGTGAGTGGCCGTGACGTCACGGTGACGCTGGATTCACGGCTGCAGCAGTTGTCCGAACAATTGCTGGCAGAATCGCTTGGCGATGCTCCTCGCCTGTTGCTGCCCGCAGTGCCCACGGCGGAAGACAGCGAAGTGGACAGGGCAACGGCAGCGGAGTCGCAACCTATCCCGGTCGGAGGCTGCATCATCGTGATGGAAGCCGATTCCGGTCGACTGCTGGCGGCTGCGAGTGCCCCGACTTTTGATCTGTCCATGTTTGTCGATGGCTCCCCAGCCATATGGAATGCCGTCAACAGCGATACGCGGCGTCCTTTTGTACCTCGATTCACCGGCATGGCGCTGCCCCCTGGTTCGACATTCAAGATTGTAACGGCGATTGCAGCGTTGGAGTCCGGCACGATCACTCCGGAGATGCCGTTCGAGTGTCAGGGATATCTTACCAATCCAGACGAACATCGCTGCATGATCTTTCGCCTGTTCGGGGCGACCCACGGACGAGTCAATCTGCGAACCGCGATGGCTCAATCGTGCAATGTGTATTTCTTCGACGCCGCGCGCCGCATGGGAATCGAGCCAATGGTGCAGTGGGCGGATTTGCTGGAATTCGGTCGCGTAACGGGAATCGATTTGCCCTTTGAGAAAGTCGGTACGGTTCCCAACGCCGGGCGAAGTGCCGCCGCATCCGAGACGGAGGCCGCTCGCAGGCGTTTTGAGCGTGAAGCATTGGGTCTGTCGATCGGACAGTCGCGGCTCACCGTCACACCTCTTCAAATGGCTCGACTACTGGCCTTCGTGGCTAACGACGGTTGGCTAGTGACACCGCATGTCGTCAGCGACGACGGCACGGCGCGCCGAGCCACGGAAATCGACACTTCGCCGTACAGAGCAACTCGACAACGCATCCCCGACGTCAGCTCTGAGACACTCAGCGCCGTGCGAGCGGGCCTGAAGGCGGCGGTTGAGGAACCGATCGGTACTGGATTCAAAACCGTCCGTCTGCCGGGCGTGTCAATCGCGGGCAAGACAGGAACGGCGGAGACAGCACCAGGCAAGCCGGACCATGCATGGTTTACCGGTTACGTTCCGGCTGAGAATCCTCGCTACATCGTGGTTGTCGCATTGGAACATGGCGGCTCCGGCAGCAAAGCCGCAGGCCCGATTGCCCGAGAACTCGTGCGATCCATGGCCGAACGAGGCATGCTGAAAGATGGGCACATACGTGCAGCAGAATAGCCCTGAAACAGCTGACTACTGTCTCATCAGGCCCAATTCGCCTCCGTCTGGTTTCCTCAGGAACCGTAGCCCAGCGGCTGATCACCAATTGTGACTCATGTTTCTCGAATAAGCGGTGGCATGCGTAACCATGCGACGTGGCTGCTGCGGCTGACATATTCGTATCGTTCGACCACTCTCTGTTGCACAAATTCAAACTATTCACCTGCGCGTGTCGCGCGGCCACGTCACATGATTGAGTGCAACAATGGACTCGAATCGAAGAGTCAAGTTACGACTACAACTGAGTCTTCACTGACTTTACGCTTGACGTATTCTGTGACGGTCGCCTATAACCCGCATCAGACTGTTACAGGCAGGTCTTGTAAGCCCCGCCGCAGTCTGCATCCGCGGTTGTTCGTGATTGGTACCGACGAACATCCTGCATTTAAAAATCGGTACTAAAATTCTCCACGGAGGAACATGGAATGGCCGCAAAGAGCACCGCAGCAAAGGCAACCACCGCAAAGTCTACCAAGGCGAAGATTGCACCTGCCGCACCTGCACCAAAGTCCACGAAGGCGAAGGCTGGTGCCGCCAAGTCCACCAAGGCAAAGGCCGGAGCTGCCAAGTCTGTAAAGACAACAGCAAAGAAGCCAGCTGCCAAGGCAAAGAAGTAGTCATCTGACTGCTTGGGCGACTCAAACATTAACGGCCGAGTTTTCCTTCAGGATTCTCGTCCGTTTTTTTACG
>JAYSPO010001279.1:0-1018 GCA_043722015.1 Candidatus Kuenenia sp.
GTCCGTGAACCGGGGCAGCGTAATCGCCGAATTTGTCTGGCTGCGTCGGTGGAACGTCATTCAAAGAGGAAGCAAGCAATGGTGCCAACGTTTCCCGCGAATTCAGCGTGTCTTCCCAAGTGACCTCGGTCCCTGAATACACAGCGAGACGCCCCATGATTGCCGTTAAAGTTGCGGTCACTGCGGTGTCCACTTCATTCAATACTGCACCGCGCTTCAGGGATGAAAAGAACGCGTCATGGTGCGACTGATAGGAATCCACAACTTTCCCCGAGAATTTCCATGCGGCTGCTCCCGTGATCGAGCCCTGAACGGGTTCTGCGATGCCTTTGTCGCCATACAGAAACTCGCCGCTGCCAGAATTCCCCCGATTGCTCTGGAGCAGGGACGTTTCTGATTTCAGGGTGGTACCATCCGCATAGTCATAGTCGACAGAGAATTGATCGAAGACGTTACCCTGCGCGCCCGAATTGAATTCTTTGCGTCCACCGCTTCCTTTCGCTCGGACTGGGTGGGTTCCGACGGCCCAGTTACAAACATCAAGCCGTCCCGTCAGAAGTTCGACGATGAAGTCACCGGAAAGCCATGTGAAATAGAGCCAGTTCCGAATCTGAAATTCCATTTCTGTTTGATTCAATAGTCGCTTCTGGAGCCATATGCCGGGACTTTTATAGAAAACTTCCATTTTCTGAATCCGGCCAATCGCACCGTCGCGAATTCGGGCGAGCGTCTCCTGGCAGGTCAGGCTGTGGCGATTATTAAAGCCGACTGCCACTTGAAGTGATTTGCGTTTGGCCTGTTCGTTTGTTGCTACAATCTTTCGCACGCCGGGAGAATCAACAGCCACAGCTTTCTCCATAAAGACATGCTTATTCGCGTCGATTGCCGCTCGGAAATGTTCAGGGCGAAAACCAGTGGGAGCTGCCAGAATGACGACGTCCACATTGGATTGCAGAAGTTTGGAGTATGCGTCGAATCCAGTAAACTGTCTCGAAGCAGGAACGTCGATCCGAGCCTG
>JAYSPO010001280.1:0-1823 GCA_043722015.1 Candidatus Kuenenia sp.
AGCTGATTTTGAAATACATATTCGGCCTGGGAATCCCGTGCCTGCCACGGCGCGTTGCCTTCGAGGTGCCAGTCCGGTGCCGAATCCTGTGCGCGAGCGACGACACCTGTCAGCGAGAGAAGAGTGAAAAGCAAGATTTTCATGGCGCAGGATTATAGCAGGCAAATAGGGGATTCGTATCGATTTATTCGAAAGCACAAAATGGCGAGACGACGAGACCTCACGCGGCCATGAATGACATGTCTTCGGAATTCTGGAAAGCGACACGTTCGGCGAGCGTTCATGTTGCTGTCCGTTGCTTTGTTCTCCATGAGTTCTATTCGGTTGTCCCTCATTCGCTTGTATCATTTCGTCGCATGAAATGCACAACCGAATGGCGGACAACCGAATAAGAACTGAAGTACGGTGCCTGTCACCGGCGTATACTCACCGTCACCGGCGTATACTCACCGGCGTATACTCACCGCTCGGTCCAGGACTGCGATTTCTGTAGCTTGGACATTCATGTCCGAGATATTGACCAAACACGGTCGCATGATCGAACGTCTGTCAAGGGACCATAACTTTCGCTTCGACTGTGTTTCATGGTCATGCGACGGACATGAATGTCCATCCTACATCCGATCGTTTCGCCGGCGCACCCAAACCTGACTCAACTGCAACATTTTTTGAAAAAGTAAGCGTCGCTAAAACGCCCTTTGAATTTCACCTTGCCCGCTGTCGTCGTATGGTAGCCACAGCAGAGCGATGCGATCCACGGCGGTGTCGGTCTTGCGGGGGGAGATTTCCATGCTGTCGAATTTCATCAGGTCCGTGTCGAGTTGATCGGCGATCTGCTGGACTTCGGCTTCGACTGTCGTGTTCAGTTCTTCACGGCTCTGCAGCAATGCCGCGTACTGTTCTTCGGCCGCACGGATATCGCCGGCTTCGGATGCCATTCCTGACGCGGATTTGATCACGGATCCGGCCCGCGTGATGTTGGTCACACTGCCGACTTTGCGACCGAACAACGCGCCGAGGACACTGGTGCCGAAGTTGACTGCCGTCGAAAGCGTCTTGGACGATTTCTGGGCCTTCTCTTTTTCGATCTTCTGTTCGGCTCGGCGAATCTTATCGTCGAGCGTGGAGAACTTCGTCGCATACTTGCGTCGCAGTTTTTCAATCAGGCGGTCGCGTTCTTCACGAGCGCTCATCCGCAGCCGAATTCGAAAATCTGATTCAGACTCACCCGGGTGTGACGTCTGCTTCAGTTCCTCACATGTGAAGACGGACAGCTTTCGATCACGATACAAATGGTTCTTCAACGCTGTCGTCCAGCTTGTGTACGACTTCTTCTGAGTCACTTCAGCGGGCAGATCCCGATAATCTGCGTCGGGAAATTCTGGTTCTGTCAGGAGTTGCGGCAAGTCCGCTTCGTCCCATTCGTCCGATTCTGTCCACGGATCAGCGGGCACAGAATCTGCGGCAAGACGGATCAGTGTCACTGGATCCCACAGATCAATGCTGTTCTTCGCATCAATGAAGTGCACGCGTGCCTCGCCGATTAACGCCGGTCGGTAGACAACGCGCGCGATCCGCATGTTTACTGGAAGGAAGTATTCCGATATCTCAGGCGGAAGCATGGGGCGAGTAGCCAAGCTGGACATGTCCACCTGCGGCGCGGAGAAACGCGGTGGGGTATCGATCGTTGGTTCGGCGTCGGTTGAGTTCTGGTCTTCCTTTTTAAGAGGAGCCATGAGAATTTCGATCTGCTGGCGAGTAACAGGGCCGCGCAGGTAGGACATTGCCCAACGGCTGTAAAACACTGTCGGCGTATTTTCGTG
>JAYSPO010001281.1:0-11537 GCA_043722015.1 Candidatus Kuenenia sp.
GCGTGGCAAAGTCATCACGAGTTGTGTGCCATGGTATTGCTGACTCAATTTCATGAATCGGAACTCCCGTGAATACAAAAGGGGACATTCTACTTTAACAAATAAGTAAAATGTCCACTTTCCCCTTACAATTCGGAAGTTGCGAGGGCCTGTTGGAAGTCATGGAATACAAAAGGGGACATTCTACTTTAACAAATAAGTAAAATGTCCACTTTCCCCTTACAATTCGGAAGTTGCGAGGGCCTGTTGGAAGTCATGTACGCGGCAACCGAAAAGGAAAAAGGGGCATTCTGCTTTAACAAATAAGTACAATGTCCCCTGCTTTTGCTCTCCCCAACTATTTCGACTTCAGACGCTGAAGCAGTTCCGAGTCGCTCAGAATTTCAATCCCTCGTTGCTGACAGTAGCTGACGACGGCGGGCGTTTTGAGATGACGGTCAAGCGTACAGATCACTTGTGATTCTGACTTCACTGCTGTTGCGATGACCCAGTCATCGTCTGGATCTGCGGATATGCTGCCCGTTCCTTTCTCCGGCTCCACGATCAGACAGGACATTCGCAGGTTATCGATATAAGCACGATTCGCATCAGCGACGCTTTCTGACTTGCGTCATCGCCTCATCGATCGCGGCATCAGACTCTTCCGCAGTGATACCTTCATTTGCAGCCAACTGCTGATTCGTGGCCATCATTCGTTCGATTTGCACACGAGCGGCTTCACGGGCTTCATCCGCTGGCAGTGTCCCGGGAGTGTACGAAAAGATCATCACACTCTGCTGCGGTTCCAAAGGCGCACCTAGAAGGTGTTCCAGTGCCTGCCGTTCGGTTGAGGGAATATCCATCACGTTTTTGGTCGTTGTTGTGTCCATGCCGTAATCTTACCACTGACAGGACGGGACTGGCAAATATTCTTTTCGATTCGGACGTGTTTCAGGAACGATAAAGGAAATCAAAAAAGGGACATCCTACAAGAGTGCCGTTCTGTGTCCCTCGTTTCTGATCGGTCAAACGCTACGAACCGCCATGGGCCGCACATTCGTTCCCTGTCGTCTTGAGGTCGGTCGCTTTGGGTTCTCATGTCGGTCCTGAAGCGATATCCTCCGATCATTCTAAACGCCCCCAGAGTTCAAAACAGCGATTGACTGCTTGACAATGGGAGAGACCACCAGACATGTCGGATGCTCAAACGGCCAACACGAACCTACGTCAGGAGTCCCCGGCCGAACGGCTGCTGACGCCGGTTCAGTTCGTGCGCGGAGTGGGACCGCAGCGCGCGGAGCTGCTGAAGAATCTGGGAATCCTGACTGCGCGCGATCTGCTGTTTCATGTGCCGACCGGCATCAATGATTTCAGCGATGTGCGGACCGTGCCAAAGCTGGAAGCAGATGTTGAGCAATCCGTCCACGGGTTTGTGGTGGATCGCGATGTCCGGCAGCTTGGAGGAGGTCGTTCGCTCGTTGGTATCCTGATTGACTGCGACGGGCATTATGTGCGAGGCCTTTGGTTCAATCAGCCGTGGGTATTCAAGAAATATCACGATAATGAGCATCTGGTTTTCAGCGGCAAACCACAGAAGAAGGCTGGTCGTTGGGAATTCAACGGACCTCGCGTCGCGATCCTCGCGCCAGACGACGACCTTGAAGCCGCAGCAGGCGTCCTGCCACGATATCCTCTCACCGACGGCATCAAACTGGACGCGATGCAAAGGATGACACGCTCTGCCGTCGAGAATTATGCCGATCTGGTCGCCGATTGCGTGCCGGAATCGTTCCGCACCACTCATCGACTTCCCGATCTGTCTACGGCTCTCCGTTGGCTGCACACGCCGGATTCCGTGAAGCAGTGGCAGGACGGACGCTACCGCATTCTGCTGGACGACCTGTTGGAATTTCAACTCGGATTAGCGTTGCGGCGACGGATCTGGAATCGCACACTTAAGGCCAGCCCCATCGAAGTGTCTGCGAAAGTTGATGCCCGTATCCGACGCCTGTTTGAGTTTCGATTCACTGCAGGTCAGGATCAATCGATTCGCGACATTGCTAAGGATCTGCATCAGTCGGCTCCCATGCATCGACTGCTGCAGGCAGACGTGGGAGCGGGCAAAACGGCAGTCGCTGTCTACGCAATGTTGGCAGCAATCGCGGCCGGTTATCAGGCAGTGTTAATGGCGCCCACGGAAGTCCTGGCCACACAACATTGGGAAACCTTCGATGAACTGCTGGCAGAAAGCCGCGTGCAGCGGGGACTGTTGATCGGTGGCCTGCCGACGGCAAAACGTCGCGAACTCCTGGAAGGAATCAGTTCCGGAAAAACCCAACTCGTGATCGGGACCCAGGCCGTCATTCAGGACAGCGTGAAGTTTCACAGTCTGGCGTTGGCTGTGATCGACGAACAACATCGCTTCGGTGTCCGCCAGCGTGCCAGCTTCACCGGCAACGATGTCAGTCCGCATGTGCTGGTCATGACGGCGACACCGATTCCGCGCAGCCTGTGTCTGACGCAGTTCGGTGATCTGGACGTCTCCGTGATACGGGATCTGCCACCGGGTCGGCAAAAAGTTGTGACCGCAAAAATCATGGAGACGGCGGAGCAGACGAAGATGTGGCACTTCGTCAGACAGCAGATAGCAAAAGGACGACAGGCATACGTCGTCTGTCCGCGAGTTGAGGGTCAATCGGAAGACGATGATGCCGCAGCAGAGACTGTCTTCACGCAGTTGCTGCGAACGGAATTGTCCGGGCTGCGCGTCGAAATGCTGCATGGCCGCATGGACCGTGAAAGGCGACATGACGTGATGGATCGGTTTCGAAACCACGAAGTCGATGTGCTGGTTTCGACGACCGTGATTGAAGTTGGTGTCAATGTAACGAACGCAACGATCATGATTATTCAGCAGGCCGACCGATTCGGGCTGGCTCAATTGCATCAACTGCGAGGCCGTATTTGCCGCGGCATTTACCAGGGCTATTGTTTTCTGTTATCAACGACGGACGCAGCGGAGGCTCTGGAACGTCTGACCGCTTTGGAGAAATCTGCAGATGGCTTCGAACTGGCGGAAAAAGACGCAGAACTCCGAGGCCCCGGCGATATACTGGGACTGAGGCAGAGTGGTGCGATGCCGCTGCGACATGCGGACCCTGTGCGGGATCTGAGTATTCTTCAGGTGGCACGCCGGATGGCTCAGGATCTCGTGGATGACGGACGGTTCGATCTGCCGGAGTTCAGTGAATTGAAAACCGTGGTGCTGGAACGATTTGCGAATCTGCTGGATCTTCCTCAGACCGGTTAATGCGTTTTCGTTTCCTTCGGCATATCCAGGCCGCGTGGAGATGACTATACTCGCCGCAGCATGAGCGGCATAAGGAATAACCAATATGAAATATCTGAAGTCCCTGAGTCTGGCGATCGCGAGTCTCACCTTTGTCTCAGGCATCGCCACGACTGTGGTTGAAGCCTCGGTCGTCGCGTTTCGATCCGACGATGCCGTTGGCAGGAACCCAGCCGTCGAATCAGCCGCGTTTGGCCGAATGCCGATCGAGCAAATCAAGGAGCGACTGCAGCAATGGCTCACACTGTCCCGCACGGATGAAACGACGTCGCAGCAGGCGATGGAACTTTGGTCTGACCGCGATCAGGTTGACGGAATGACCGCAGAACAGACGCTCGACCGTTTGATCGATTCGTTGGCGATCGCTGACAAGACTGTGCAGCAGCTTGTCGAATCATGCCGCTCGACGGGAACACGCAGGTCTCTGGACTACGAAGGCGCTCGTTCCGACGCTTTCTTCCGGGACCATGTGACCTTGTATCACGCGCGGTGGTTGACGCAGCATCGTTTTTATGACGAAGCCATTCTGATGCTGGAAGCGCTTGACCCGGGAAACGTCGTTGATCCAGCCAGCCTGTTTTTCTATCGGGCCGTTTGCCGACTGCGACTGCTGAAGTCGGCAGAAGCTGGTGATGATATTACATTGCTGCTCAATCATACATTGGACGTTCCATCTCGCTTTCGAGCGGTGGCAGAGATGATGAAAGCAGAAGTCCAGGTGGCGACAGAGGGTTTGCCACAGGTTGCGAGACTGATGTCAGATGTGCAGCGTCGTCTGGATCTTGGCAACTCAGATGATCCCGTGCAGAAACGTGAAGACGAAGTCGTGGCAGCTCTGGACAAGCTGCTGGAGGAAATGGAAAAAGAAAAACAAAAGCAGCAACAATCAGGCGATGGACAAGGCCAGGGGCAGCAGAATCAACCCGGGCAGCAAGGAGCCGCTCAGAGTGCGATCAAAGGTTCGGCGGCTGACGGTGAAGCCGATCGAAAGGAACTGAACGAGAACGGCAACTGGGGCATGCTCGACAAACAGGCCGAAACCAAAGCACGAGAACTTATTCGACAACAGTTTCCGCCGAATTTCCTTGACGCCATCAGCCGTTATACTCGTCGCATCGCCGAACAGAAGAAGTAGCCGCCCGGAGAAAGTTGATTATGTTCGTTTGTACGCTTCTCGCAGTCCTGCTTGTGCCCACCGACTCAAAAATCTCGATGCTGAACGGGCAGACACACAGCGGGGCACTGTCGGCCATTTCAGCAGCTGATGTTGAGATCACTGAAAACGGTGCGTTGATCAAGTTGCCGATTGACGATGTCATGGCGATCGAATTCGCGGGGGCAGCTCCGGCGGCCTCGGATGAATCACAGATGCTGTATTTTTCCGACGGAAGCCAGCTACATGGCACATCGATCTCGCGCACGGCAAAGTCTCTGACGGCACAGACGGTCTTGTTCGGTGCCATTGACACGAAGGTCGATGCGATCCATGCCGTGCGGCTTCAGGCAGATAATCCGTCGTACACTCAACAGTGGAGCACATTTCTGAAGCGCGATGCAGAAAAGGACAATCTCGTCGTGGCGAAGCGTGACGGTTCGGGACTCGATTTTCTGGCAGGAATCGTGAGCAATGTCACTGCGGAGAAAGTGGAATTTTTATTGGATGGTGAAACGATTCCCGTGCCGGCAGAACGAGTCTACGGAATTGTGTTCGGTCGTCCGGCAGGATCGCAGACGGGAACGGGCGGGCCGAATGTCGCGGTTCAGCTGACCAGCGTCGCGGGTGATGTGTTCAACGCGAAAACGATCACGCTGGAAGGCGATCAATTGAAGGCAGACTCCGCCTGGGGTCAACAGGTGTCTGTTCCGATGACTCAACTGCAGAAGATCGATCTGAGCAGCGGACGAATTCAATTCCTGTCCGAAATGCCTGCGGTTGTAGAGCGATTCGACGGCATCGATCCGGAGAACAGCTTGTTTGCCGGATTAATTGCCCCTGAACAGCAGAAGTTGTTGTTCGGCCCGCAACGAAACATGACGATCGAACGACAGGCAAGACTGCGACTGCGTGGTCGTGAATTTACCAGAGGGTTGTGTATCCATTCGCGTTCCGAAATGCAGTGGGAGCTGGAAAAACGCTTTTCAGCGATGGACTGCGTGGTCGGTGTCGATGACGAAGTGGCGTTCAACGGATCGCACGCGGTGTCGTTGAAGATCACGGGCGACGACAATGTGCTTTTCGAGAAGCTGATTGCGACAACCGACGACCCGGTGCCTCTGCGATTGTCGCTGGAGGGTGTCTCAATGCTGACCATACTTGTCGATTTCGGAGACGGCAGCAGCGTGTGCGACTGGCTGGACATTGCGGACGCACGCCTGGTGATTGCAAAGGATAAGCCGTGAGGTTTCTGAAATTGGGGAAGTTGGTACATGGGAATCACAGTCGCGGAGCGACTGTGCTACGTAGGCGATGTCGCTCCGCGACTCGCATTCTGACGAACGCTCTCCCCGAAACCATCGCCCCGTGCTTTTTGGAATACACTTCCGCCGTCGGAAGCACGGCAAATCAGCAGATAGCGCCACCGCAACAAACCCGCAAATCCCAAAGCCCCGCATTCCTGCAGTGTCTGCTGGTCATCATCACGATCCTGGCTGCCGCTCCAGCCACCGCTCAACAGACAGTTCTCGAACGCGAAGCGGCGCGGGTCGAAACACTGCGCAGGATTTCACCGAGCATCGTGTGTGTGATGGACCCGAAGGGCCAGGGTGGTGGTTCCGGCGTTCTGATTTCGGCGGATGGTTACGCGATCAGTAACTATCACGTGACGTCGGGGTCCGGGACGTTTATGAAGTGCGGCCTGAGTGACGGTAAGCTCTACGATGCGGTGATTGTCGGAATCGATCCCACAGGTGATATCGCGTTGATTCAGCTTCAGGGCCGCACAGATTTTTCGTTTGCGATCCCCGGAGACAGCGATCAGGTGCAGGTCGGTGATGAAGTCATGGCACTGGGGAATCCGTTCCTGTTGGCGAGCGATTTTACTCCGACCGTCACATATGGCATCGTCAGCGGAGTGCGTCGCTATCAATACCCGGCCAACACGTTCCTGGAATATACGGACTGCATTCAGATTGATGCGTCAATCAATCCTGGAAATTCGGGCGGCCCGTTGTTTGATATTCAAGGTCGCTGGATCGGGATCAACGGCCGTGCGTCATTTGAAAAACGCGGGCGAGTGAATTCCGGGGCGGCATATGCCATTTCTGTGAATCAGATTCAGAAGTTTATCGAACATCTCAAGTGTGGTCTGATTGTGGATCACGGCGTCGCCGAATTTACGGTAGCGACATCGGACGCCGGTGAAGTCACCGTGGCTCAGGTATCGGCCCTGTCCGATGCCTATCGCCGAGGTCTGCGGCCCGGCACGCAGGTGTTGTCATTTGCCGGGCGATTGTTGACGTCTGCCAATGACTTTCAAAATGTGCTGGGCATTTTTCCGGAAGGCACACGCTTGCCGCTGACATGGCGTGATCGTGACGGACTGCATGCAGGCACCATTCGTCTGCGTCCGCTGCACGCATTTCAAAAAGCTCCGGAGTTACCCGAAGAACGACGGCAACGACCTCCGCAGGATCCGGAAAAGCAGGACGGCGAAGAAAACAAGCCCGACGGAACTGCCGATGAAGTCCCTGAGTCACTCAAGAGCCTGTTCGTTGCCCGCGATGGATTCTGCAATTATCACTTCAACGAGATCCAAAGAATTCGCCTGCTCGCCGCCCTGAAGGAACGAGTCGCTTCCAACGGCGATCCAAAGCTCGTGTGGGTCATCGGCATCAGTTCCTCTGATCCCGGACCGCAACTGGCGGGCGAACTGACAATCGCGGCATCTGCTGTGGGTATGAATCTGAATAACCGACCATTCCTGCAAAGCACGACGAATCCGCAGGTTGACGAAGAATCACCTCAGTTGCCCGGTTTACTGATCGCCATGAATCAATTGCGCCGTCTGCTCAGCAGTGACGCTGCTGAGTTTACGGAACAGCAGGCTGCTGGTCGCACGTTTCATCTGCCGTTAAAGAAGGATGTCGATGTATTGCTGACACGCGAAGGTGTTCGCACCTGCCGCTGGTACTTTGATGAAAGCTCTGCACTTCCAGTTGGTGTCGATATCGAATACGCTCAGGGAATCGACGACGCTCGCTTGTTGTTCGCTGACTGGGCTGATCGGAACGGAGCCGTAGTTCCAGGGCGGATTGGACTGATCTCCGGCACAAAGGAAGACGTGCGCTGGCTGAACATCGGCAATGTGACGGTCAACAAACCATCAGCCACTGAAAAGACAAAACCATGAATAATTCACTGAGCGGCACGGCGCTAGCCGCCGGTAACTGTTCGCGAGCCATCCGCTATGCTCTGCAATCGTTGGGAGTTTGATTTTGCTTAGAATGTTGTGGCAAAGTGACCGATGTCCGCCGACGGAGCGGCGGACTTACGTAGGCGAGCCGCTCCGTCGGCTCGCACCAGACACTGCGACCGAAGCCAATTGTTCTGACAGATCAAAAATCGGTTACGTGAGAATCGCGGGCCAGGATTCATTGAACGTTGGGACTTCGACATTGGGAATTTCAAACAGTTGCCGGTGGCTAGCGCCATTCCGCTCATTTGCTTTGCTGTTAACTCTGCTGACCTTCGGCAGGTGCTGTGCGTCACAGTCAGATTTTCAGGCAACTGCCGAGATTCTGAAGTCACAGCAGCAGACGATTGTCAAATTGTTCGGTGCGGGAGGCGGCAGTCTGGATTCGTATGGAACAGGAACTTTGGTTTCCGGCGACGGTCATATTGTGACGGTCTGGAATCACCTGATAAGTACCGGATATCTGACAGCGGTCACAGCAGACGGTCGAAAATTTTCCGTCGATGTCATCGGGACCAGCGCAGAGTATGACCTGGCACTGTTAAAACTCCGGTCGGAACCCGGCGATTCCTTCTCGTACATTGATCTGTCCAAAGCAAGCAACCCTGAACCCGGCACGCCGGTGCTGGCTTTCAGCAATATGTTTCACGTTGCCACGGGAAACGAGCCCGTGTCTCTGGTGCATGGAGTCATCGCGGCAAGGATTCCTCTGGAAGCAACTCAGGGACGCTGGAAGTTTCCGCTCAAATCTCCCGTCTGGCTGGTCGATGCGATTACCAATAATTCCGGTGCCGCCGGAGGCCTGCTGACTGACACTGCAGGCACACCGATCGGGCTGATTGGCAGAGAAATTCGGCATAGTGCGAGCCGCACATGGGTCAATTATGCGGTTCCTCTGACAACTCTGAAGCCGGTGATTGAAACACTGCTTTCCGGCAAGAAACTGGATTCACGCCCGAAAGACGCGGACGCAAATGCTCCCATGATTTCTGATCAGGAACTCACGGCACGATTCGGACTCACGATGCTGCCGAATGTCGTGGAACGAACTCCGGCATGGATCGACACAGTGGCAAAAGATTCAACCGCCGCGAAATGCGGTTTGCAGCGCGGCGACCTGATCGTGCTGGTGAATGACGCCGTGATCACCAGCGTCTCGGATTTTCAGCAGCAGCTTGCCGCGTTCCGCAGCGGCGAACGAGTGTCTCTCACGATCAACCGCGAACAACAGTTGCTGCCCGTCGAATTGCAGATCCCGTAGCGCGATCAGGCGAGCGGCTGGGCGTCAGCCCTCCGTGGCTTTCGTGGATGACACATCCGGCTACCGCCCACCGGTACATGGCGATTCCCGTACCTTGGACATTCTTGTCCCAAACATCGGCCAGCGAGCCTGGCCCGCAGCTCCGCTTTGGGCCAGGCGATGCGAACGAATGGACCTTTGGTCCGGAAATTCATGCTATATCGCACGCAGTTGGCATTGGCTCGTTTAACCGCGTGCCCAGCGGGCCGCGATTGTTCTAGTTGAAATTTCGCATTTGAGATTTGAAATACGAAGCGCGGGGCGTTGCCCACGCGGTTAAACAAATGTGCCATCTTCAACCGCGTGCAGTATACACGCAGGCTACGACGTCAGCTAAACTACCGGTCCTCACCGAATTTCTCCGGAGTTCACCGACATGGAAATGCTGGCAATCGTTTTGTCATCCGCTGTGATTCTGACCATCGCCTACTTTACGTACGGACGCTGGCTGGCACGCATGTTTCGGCTGGATGACAGGACTCCGACACCCGCGATCACGATGCGAGATGACCTGGACTACGTGCCGTGCCAGACCGGACCATTGCTCAGTCAGCACTTTTCGGCGATCGCAGCGGCTGGTCCGATCGTAGGGCCCATTCTGGCGGGCCTGTACTTTGGCTGGCTGCCGGCGTTGCTTTGGATTCTGATCGGTTCGATCCTGATTGGCGGCGTCCATGATTTCTCTGCACTCGTCGCTTCAATTCGCCACAAGGCATCGTCCATCCTGGAAGTCGTCAGGATCCACATCAGTGGTCGCGCCTACCTGCTTTTCCTGACGTTCGTCTGGCTGGCGCTGGTCTATATCGTGGTTGCCTTCACGGACGTCACGGCCAGTATGTTTGTGGGCGCGCTTGACGTAGAGAATGGGACGCCGTTCAAATCGATGGCTGCTGCCAATGCCGCTCAGAACGCAGGGACGCTGGTGTTGTCGGGCGGAATTGCAACTTCGTCACTGATTTATCTTGCCCTGCCGATGATCATGGGATTGCTTGTCCGATCCGGCGTCGTGTCAATGGGTAAGGCCACGTGGATTTTTCTGCCACTGGTGGGGGTCGCGATCTGGGTGGGACAATACATTCCGCTCAATGTCGATCAGATGATGATGCGGATCAATCCGAATCTGACACCCGACGAGTCTGTCCTGTACGCCGTTCGTTCGTGGGACGTGTTCCTGCTTGTGTACTGCGCCATCGCCTCGGTTGTTCCCATGTGGCTGCTGCTGCAACCGCGAGGTCAGCTCGGTGGATACTTTTTGTACGCGGCTCTGGGAGCTGGAGCACTGGGAATCCTGCTGGGTGGTCAGCCGATCGAACAGCCGATGTTCAAAGGCTTCGCACAGGAAAAAGGCAATCTGTTTCCATTTCTGTTCATTACGATCGCGTGCGGTGCGTGTTCGGGTTTCCATTCGCTCATTGCTTCCGGGACAACATCGAAGCAATTGAAAGTTGAGAGTAACGCCAGACCGATCGGTTACGGCGCGATGTTGCTGGAAGCGATGGTCGCGATTGTGTCTCTGTGCTGCGTCATGATGCTGCCAAAAGGATCACTGCTGCTGAGTTCCGATCCAAACCCCAACCTGATTTATGCGAACGGGATCGGCACGTTCCTGGGAAAGGTCAATGTGCCTACGGCATTCGGCGTCGCCTTTGCCTTTATGGCATTCAATACATTTGTGTACGATACACTGGATGTCTGCACGCGGCTGGGACGGTTCATTATTCAGGAACTCACAGGCTGGAAAAATAGATTTGGCATGTGGTTCGGGACGCTGCTCACGGCCGGTGTGCCGATGATTTTTGTGTTGCAACGAATCACTGACGAAAACGGGAAAGTCGTCCCGGTCTGGAAAGTCTTCTGGAGCCTGTTCGGGGCCAGCAATCAACTTCTGGCAGCGCTGACGCTGCTGGGTGTGACCGTCTGGCTGTGGAGGACTCGCCAGGCTGTTTGGGTCTTCTTCGTCACGGGGATTCCAGCTGTCTTCATGTATGTGATGAGTTCGTGGGCTCTGGTCACGATTGTGCGGCAGCAATTTGCCAAGGGAGGCAACGCCGATCCGGTCGCCTGGATCGCGGTAGTATTGCTCATTCTGGCAGCCTTGATGCTGCTCGAAGGAATCGCCGCACTACTCCGCCGCAACCCCGCTTCCGGCGATTTGTCTCCGGCAACGACCTGAATGAGAGATTCCGGCAGTCACATATACTCCCCGCGGTCGGAAATAAGTCCGGCGAGCGGAGCGGCGTGAGCCCTCCGGTATCTCGTTTTTGTACCGGCAAGCTGACGCATGCCGCTCGCCAATTGCTTCACTCATGCCCGCGCAGAGCGTAAAGAACCGTGTAAGTGGCTGATTCGATTGAATCGGCGTTTCAGCCCCGGTGATACACGTTGTTCCTTATCTTCCACCGCGAAGTTCCTGTCGCAGTTTTTCGAATTCTTCGGCGTCCAGTTTGTCATTGCCATCCTGATCGATTCGCTTAAACAAGAGTTCCAGAACAGCGGG
>JAYSPO010001282.1:0-3923 GCA_043722015.1 Candidatus Kuenenia sp.
TTTCCAATTTGCTTGCGCCAGATGAACTATGGAAACAACTTCGCCGCGACATTCCTTACCCCCATTTGCGTCGCATGCCTCATGGGTGCATCTCGCGGCGATTATTACTGCAATTTTGGCGGTCATCGGCTCGTTGAGCGGCGGCGAAGGTTCGGTATTTGGGACGATCGTTGCAACGATATTGAATCCTATCGCGTGGCTCGCCATTTGGTTTTGGGTGAAGTCGAAGCGGTTCACTTGTCCTCATTGTGGTGTCGGCATCGCGATCACCAGCGAACTGACGATGCAGGAAGTCGGATCAATTCTGCGGTGCCCACAGTGCCGCAATGAGTCTCGTAAGCCAGACATGGGTGGGCATGGTGGTACCGGAAATGAATTTACAGAGCCTCAATTCCAATCAGTGGACTGGTATCGCGAACAGTGGAAGAAGTACACAGACGTCAATTATTGGTCGGCGCTCCTTCGCGCGGCGGTGAATTCATATCTTGAAGTCTTGGAAAAATGCGCCGTTTTCATTTTGTCACCGCTGTTCATTTTGTCCCCCATAACCTTTAACACCGTGTTGAATTGTTATCTTGCCGTACTGAATAAATCGGGTCAGTTCGGCGGTCGAGCCAGACGCAAGGAATTCTGGATGTTTGTCTTGGTTCACAACATCGTTCACATGATTTTCCTTACGGTCTTTATCGTGTTGCTTGTCGTGCTGGCCTTTATCGAAAAACTCCTTGGCATTACGTCGCCCATCATGTGGAGCTTGTTGGCCGCCGTTTTCTCGGTATTTTGGATTCTCTCAGCGACGATTTCGTCGATTGCAGTCGGGATTCGGAGATTACACGACACCGATCATAGAGGGTGGTGGGGGCTGTGTCCGATCGCGCCATGGATTTTCGCAATTCAGGATGGTCAGCGGGGCAACAATCGGTTTGGGCCCGACCCGAAGACAGCGAAGCCCACGGAATCGGTGGAGATTCCACCCACATCAGGAGTCAGCGTTGCCATGAATCTGACTCCTAAGGAGTCGCCGGAATCGCACACAATCCAGTCCATACTCAAGGACAGGCAAAGTTCCAGTACACCCCAAACTCCACCTACAGCATTGATTGATCCTTCCGATGTCGAAATGCGAGGCAAATCTAATCAGATTCAGCAGGCGTTTGAAACTATGTCCGATCCGGATAAACGCGCACGCTATGACGCAGAGCGCGAAGCAGACGTCGGGGAATCGCCGCCGAAGAAATCGTCGCGGGGACGCAATCTGATTGCGGTCGCATTCATACTGCTCGTAATTCTCGCCACCGCTATCCATCTCGGCAAATCGTATCAAGACAAATTGACGCGATATCGCGACGTCAACGGCGATTCTGGAATCTCGGCATACAGGTATGCCCACGACTGGATCCAAGTACAATTCACGGACGGAGGATTGTATGAATATCGAGCAAGCAAAATCGGCCAAACTCACATCGATGAAATGAAGCGTCTCGCTGATTCTGGCGACGGCCTGAACACCTACATTAACACCAATCCAAATGTGAAACATGGTTGGTCATCACAATACGGTGAGACCGAGAAAGGCCCGAAGAGAGCCAACGCAGTTGTAAGTACGTCAACGCGTTCCAGTGCATCGCGTACGGATTTTCGCAATGATGAAACTGAACAGTCTTCGTCAACCAAGTCGTATATTTCCCTCACTGGCCGATGGAAAACATCGAACGGCGAAATCTTGGATCTGACTGAGTCCGGCGATCAGGTACACGTTACTTTAGTAGAGAGTTCGGCGTGGTTTTCTGGCTCGGGGACGCTGACTCGTAAAGAATACGTGCTGACTGGAGAATTGTCCGGAATGTCAAAGAGGTCTGGGCTTCGCTATATGCGATGGCAATTCAAAGGAACGATGACTGCCAAAAACAGGATCGATTACTCTGTGGATTTTTTCGCGTCGGGTCGAGCGCAATCACCAGAAAATCGACCAGCTTACGGCTACATGTCTCGATGAAGTGGTTTTAAGGAATGGAACCGTTCTGACAAACTGATGCAAGGTCCGCAAAAATTAGCTCAATCAAAGTATGGGGCAAAATCACTGGTCGCAGTTCATTCCCGACGGCCAAGTGACGCGACACCCAAGTTGTATTGCCGCTTCAGTTACTATTTCCGGATTGCTCTGTGTGAGTTGGCCAAGCTCACGTTGCAAGGCGGAACGCCATTCGTGACTCCCGGATAGTTTGCGGCGTTCTGCTGTCATTTCATCGCGGAGGTGTTAAGTGTTTGCCAGCATTTCGCAGCATCGCAACAGAAGAAATGACGTGGCTGATGCAGTTGCCCCGCGAAGCAGAACCTCTAACGGGCAGCGGTGACGCTTTCGCTAATGGGAGTCGGTAATGGAATCACCCGTTCGCCGCCCGGTCAAAATGCTCATCCCTGACCTGCAAGTAATGTTGATCAGCAACCTGTTCGGAATTCCCCATCCATTCGCACACCGTCTTGCGAGGAAATCGTTCTTCCAGTTCGGTCTGGCGCGATGCCCTCAGGTTGTGGAAGATCCGGGGCCAGACTTCGAAGCTGGCGTTTCGGACGGCTCGGGACATTCGTTTCCGGAGATTGGCACCGGTGAACAGTCGAAGACTCGGGATCACAAAGGTTTCCGGTGAAATCTCATGGTGAGCGTTACGCAGCGTCGTCAGGAACGGCACGAGTTCCGGGAACAGCGGGATCTCACGAGTCGGTCGGCCTTTAGACCTCGTCTTTACAGACTGGACCTCGATCCGCTTGCGGTCCCAGTCGATATGCTTCCACTGCATGGCGAAGGGTTCTGATGGCGTTCGCAGCCCGCCCCAGCGTGACAAAGCAACCACGGCCTGGAATTCCTGATCGTCAACCAGACTGATGACCTGGGTGATCACGCCCGAATCGATGAACCTCTGGCGAGTGCGATTTCGCTGTCGGTCGATGACCACTTTGCCAAAAGGATTCACATTAACGATGCCGGCATCCACCGCTTCCTGCAGAAACGCCTTGGTGACCGCCATGTGTTTACCGGCACTCGTTGAGGCATAGCCAGCGCCGCCCTTCTCGACGGATGACAGGAGCCAACGCTTGAAATCGTTGGCGTGCTTTGCGGTGACCGCACTGATCGTGAGGGAACCAAACGACTCTCTGATTCTGACCGCCGTCTGTCGCCAGAGCAGGATCGTATTTGGTTGCAGATCCGTGCGTTCCGTAATGAGCTGATCAGCGAAATCAGCAAAGCACATATCGCCGCGATGCCGTTCTTCAGATTTGGTGAGAACTTCCGGGATCAGTCCGAAAGTCACCAATCGCCGGGCGAGTCGTGGCCAATGACTCCGAACGTGTTCAATCCATTGTCGCGTGGACTGCCGAGCATCCTCTCGGGCCTGCTGACATAGAACGAGGTGATCAACATGCGCCCCGATCTCGGTGGCAGTCGCCATGGTGACACGGCCAACGTGCAGCGTCTTCCGGGTGCCATCTGTGGAAACGAAGAGCACTCTCCTCGCCCCGGTCTTTCGATTGGTCGATACGCTCGCCATGCATGGTCTCCGATAATGTGGGAAGGGAAAATCAGGGATGCAGTCATCACGACTTGCGGTCAGTCTGCCTGGCCGGTCGCCGTGTCAGCGGATTGAGTCCGCACAAAGTCAACGTCTTCGTCCAGATTCAGCGTGAACGATCTCATGCGAAAACTTCGTCGCTGATCGGACTCGTCCTTGTTGGCCAGCACTCGAAGTTCCAGCCAGAGTTCGTACTCCCGAAACACGTAGAGCGGATCCACGTCACCGGCTTCGCCAATACCATGTTGAAAAATGAACTTGCCGATCTCAGGCATGATTTCCTCGTGTCGCCAGTGACTGAAGCGGAAGTCATGTCCACGGAACCACAGGTAGTACTCGAATTGATGATTCAGG
>JAYSPO010001283.1:0-5290 GCA_043722015.1 Candidatus Kuenenia sp.
TTCTGCGCCGGATGCGCACGCTCAGGTCGCAAGCGAGTTCGAATCACTATGGGACGTCGCGTCCGAGCTAACGCCGAAACTCGTCGATGAATACGCAAAGCTGGCGGCAAAATTCCGCGCGGCGAATTTCGAACCGGAATCCGTCGACCTACGCGAGTCGATGTTTCATCCGCGACCGTGGCAGGTCGAAGCACTGGCGTCGTTGCAGAAAATTCGGGCCACTGGCTACAACCGCGCTTTGGTCGCAGTGGCGACCGGCATGGGCAAGACTTGGCTTGCCGCATTCGATGCCCTGCAAGTTGGACACAATCTGCAACGACGTCCCCGAGTGCTGGTGATTGCTCATCGTGCTCACATCCTGGCGCAGGCAGAAGTGGCTCTGTCGCTCGTTCTGGACAAGCAATTTGCAGAAGGCAAGACCGCTTGGTACCTCGGGAATCGAAACGGGTTAGATGGAGATCTTGTCATCGCATCGATCCAGAAATTGTCGCGTCCGGAGGGACTCGACAGGATTGCATCGGAACATTTCGACTATGTCATCGTGGATGAAGTGCATCACGTCCATGCCCCGAGCTATCGAAGGGTGCTGGCTCGATTGAACTTTGATTTTGTTCTTGGCTTGACGGCCACTCCTGAACGCACCGATGGCGTGGACGTTGCGACAATCTTTGACGACAATCTTGCCTATCATGCATCGATTGGTGATGGGATTGCGGAAGAGTCACTGGTTCCATTCCACTACATCGGGATCAAAGATACGGTCGACTTTCGCCAGATCCCATGGAGAAACGGACGATTCGATCCAACCGAATTGGAAGACCGTGTCATTCGTAGCGAGCGAATGGACCGACTTTGGGCGTCGATACAAGTGCACCCCGCAGAGCGAACGATTGTTTTTTGCTGTTCGCGCCGTCATGCAACTTTCACTCGTGATTGGCTGCGAACAAAAGGGCTTTCGTCGTCTGCCGTCTTTTCGGGTGGTGGAGGCGATAGTTATGCTGAATCGCTACAGAAGCTACGCTCTGGCGACCTGCAGACATTGTGTGTCGTCGATATGTTCAACGAGGGGCTAGACATCCCTGCGGTTGACCGCGTCATTATGTTGCGTCCGACGGAATCAAAAGTGATCTTTGTGCAGCAGCTTGGACGAGGACTTCGTGCCAGTGAGGGTAAGTCGCGTCTACTGGTCATCGACTTTGTAGGCAACCATCGTATCTTCGCACAACGATTGATTCACATCTTGTCGCTCCACAAGGCGGCCGCGAACTGGACGACGCTTACCAAATGGCTGAAGGGGGAAATGCCAGATCTTCCAGACGGATGCCTCGTGGATGTTGAACTCGAAGCCAAAGACCTGATTCGCCAGTTCATTCCGAATGGGCCGTCGCAGGCGATCGAAGCTTACCGAGCGATGCGTGATGAGCTGGGGCGCAGGCCGACAATTCTGGAAGTGTTCAATCAGGGATTTCTACCTCGGGCAATTGCCGCCCGTGATGGGAGTTGGTTCGAGTTCTGCCGTAATGAAGGCGACCTGGACCAGAGCGAAGCTCAGGTCTGCGAGCAGTTTGGTGATTGGCTGAAGATGCTCGAAACGACGGGAATGAACAAATCGTACAAGATGGTCGTGCTGAGAGTCCTGCTGGATCACGAGTCGCTTTCGGCCACAGTCGATCTCAACCAATTTGCTCGCATATGCAGAAAGTATCTGCAGAATCATGAGGTCCTGCGAAGAGACCTTCAGGGAGACGGCCATGCAGTTGATCATGCTCTGGCGGATGATCCTGAATGGACGAAGTGGTGGAACAAGTGGCCAATTGATCGCTGGACGGATCTGCAGGGCGGAAAGAAATGGTTCGTGCGTGAAGGGGAGCAATTTCGATTTCAGCAGACCATCAATCCAAACCTGATGGCGAAACTCGAATCGCTGACTTCCGAAATTGTCGACTGGCGACTTGCTCAGTATGTGCGCCGATGGAAGAAAGATGCTGAGGCTGAAGGACGACTCGCTTTTGAGGCAAAGGTTTCGCATGCGAACGGTCGGCCAATTTTGTTCGTTCCTGACAAAACGGTCTGTCCCGGACGACCAATTGGCCCAACTGCTGTACAACTGCCGGACGGATCTCGATGGGAGTTCAAGTTTGTCAAGGTGGCCTGCAATGTGGCGGCGCCGAAAGGTGAGAAAACCAACCAATTGAGTGATCTGTTGAGGAAGTGGTTTGGTCCCAATGCCGGACTTCCGGGCACTGGATTCGTTGTGAGATTTACGAAAGATGAAGACCGCTGGTCGGCGGTACCCGTTTCGCCGGCAGGTGAATTGCCGCACTCGGAAGTACGCGACACCTCGAGCACGCGGAAACCATCGATCGTGGATCGAGTTAAGCCGAAGGAACGGTACACAACACACGTGCCAGTTTACGACCTGACCGCCGCAGCTGGTAGGTGGGGACCAGATGGCGTGCCGGCGGAATCGGGCTGGGTGAAGGTGGCGGACGAGAAGCTCACCGAAGGGATGTTTGTGGCCCAAGTTGTTGGTCGTTCGATGGAGCCGAAGATTGCGGATGGCTCATGGTGTCTGTTTAAACCCTGCCCAGCCGGAACACGAAACGGTCGACTGCTGCTGATTCAGTGTCAAACGCAACTCGATCCCGAAGACGGTGGCCGCTACACCGTGAAGAAGTATCACTCCACGAAAATAGCGACTGATGATGGATGGATCCATGAGACTGTGGAACTCCGCCCTCTGAATCCCGAGAAGACGCCAATCCAGCTGACAGCAGACAATACCGCAGATTTGCGCGTCATTGGTGAGTTTGTTCGTGTGCTTGACATCCCGTGAAGGAATTCCGCAGTATGGCGTTCGAAAGATGGTTGTCCGCACTTCGGGACCTCGATCCGACTGACGAGGCTCCTCATAGGCCATTGTTGTTGCTGACGGTGCTGAAGGCGGCGGAGCGAGATGGCGATCTGCCAGAGGTGCTGATGCTGTCGCCGGAGCTGGTGTATCAGTTCAAACTGTTTGAGCACATTGTGGCTCATCGGCGGAATCAGAAACTTGATATTCGGATGCCGTTTCATCATCTGAAGTCATCCGGTGTGTGGACTCCGCTGGACAAACATGGCGAGCCGTCGATGCATCGTTCGGTGACAACTTGCGTGCAACTCGATCCGGATTTTCGTGCGGCATGTCTTGATGGCGAGTTTCGCCAGTTTGCGGCAACGATTCTCATTGAGACGTACTTTCGCCCGGAGGAGCAGATTGCTCTGCGAGAAATGATGGGGCTGCAGCCGGATGTGGTGATTCCGGAATCCGAGTCCGATGAAACGCCCGAACAGGAGGCTCGATCCGAAGGCCGCAGTGCGAGGTTTCGACTGGATGTTGTTCCCGCTTACAACTACACCTGCGCCTTGACCGGCTATCGGATCATCACAGTCGATCGAGGAACCATCGTTGATGCGGCGCATATCGCTCCGTTTCGCAGTTCGAAGAACAACGATGTGCGAAACGGTCTGTCGCTTTGCAAGAACGCCCACTGGCTGTTCGACGTCGGCCTGTGGTCGCTGGATGATGATTATCGAGTGATCGTGGCGAAATCGGCGTTTGATGAAGATTCACCTGATCAGACGCCGTTGAAGCAAATGGTTGGCCGTCGCATTCTGCTGCCGCGTGATGAGCGTTATTGGCCGTTGCCTGCGAACCTGGCGGCACATCGGAAATTGCATCAGTTGGGGTGATGAGCGTTTTCAGTGTTCAGGGAGTCGCAGAACGCAGAATCATGTCGGCGTAGCGACAGGTGTCCGGTATACCCGTCGCTCCGTCGATGGGATTTGCGATTGAGGAGTTTCGACGGGCCGGAATGCCCATCCTACTTTGGGAGAAATGTGCCTCTTCTTCGCGGAAACCTACTGCCGAGAATTGGACGATGACGCTTCGATGTCGCTTTCATGGTCGCTCAGCGGCAGTCCGAGCGTTTGTTTCAAAACGATTCCCGTCAGCACAACACAAGTGCTGGATTTCGAAAGTCGGCCAGCGATCATGGCGCGGCCTTCCCAGGTGGTTGTGTTGCTGCGGCGCCAGTTGATCGTGCGGAGCTTTTTCAGTTTGCCGGGCCAGGTCTTTGGAAATTCGGCGAGCAATGATCGGCCCAGGCGCGCGAGTCCGGCTAGGGCAATGCCGTGCGCACAGACGAATTCGCTGCGGTAATCCGCAGGCAGGATCTTTTCGACATAGGCGGCTTGCCAGTCGGGCATGTTCGCTGCGACGGTGTTCCAGAATTGCACTGCAATGGCAACCCGGTCCTCGACCGATTGCTGCTTGTGATCGGCGAGCAATTGTTGGTTGGCCTGGTGAATTGCACTGAATGTGAACAGGTTACGGGAACGGTTGGACAACGCGGTCTTCGTCATATCGACTCGCCCGGTGAAGACCCCAACTTCGTCAATCGTCTGTCGAGTGACCGCCATCCATACGCCACGATCATCAAGAACGGATCGCTTTGCGTGCCTTGTGAGTACGGTGGAACGTTGGTTCGTATCTGCCAACTGTGCAAATTGGGATGAGTCGCATTGGGTGTGGAATTCGACCGAGATATGACTCGTACGGTGAATGTCTCCGGGGAGTGCTGCGATCGTGTCGTGTCCTCCAATGACGTTCCAGTCGATTTCCTCGAACAGGTGCAGGTAGACCAGATCTTTGCCGCCTTTGGCTTTCGTCGTGCTCAAGCTTTGGCTGGTTCCCAATACTATCGGGGGAAGTGTTATGAGCCGGAACGCGCTAACGCCGGGTTGGGAACCGGGGGCTAGCGGCCAGCGGCTGATTTTTTGCGTATCGTGGGGTACATCGCTGAATGTCCATTTCTTCAGCTCCGCAACATCCACGGACGACAGGTAAACCGGATGGCCGAGCTGTGCTCCGGAAAACGCCAGAATTTTTCCAATAGGCGTTCTGGCGAACATGCTTGCAGTTATTCCAATTGGGGATGGTCAGGAAATTGAAGGCACAGCCAATCCCAGTGTTTGTCGAAATCACCGGGCGCGTTGCATCTTACAATACCATCGCCAACCAACCCAAGCGGTACGCCCGGAATCCGAAATTGCTCGCGCCTTGTTTCGGCAACTGCCAGGCGAGCCATTGTAAACGACAATGCTGAATTCAAACGCTCCAGGAGGTCTGCCGCCTCGCAATCGCGACAACACTCCCCTGAACCATCGCGCGCAAGGCTTGGAAATCCTGGCAGCGGCAATTTTGCTTCGAGCGAGCGAAAGACACCCGAATCAAGGCATTCCAGACATC
>JAYSPO010001284.1:0-2131 GCA_043722015.1 Candidatus Kuenenia sp.
CGCCGACAGACACTGCGTGCGAGATGCAATTGAGCCGCAGCCAGTGAACCGCCTGGCAGGATAAAACTGTTGAGCGATGCCTGACGTTCGGTAAAGCGATCGATGAGTCGTTCCAGATGTTCCGCATCACCACTTGACAGTCGCGTCTTCAGCAGATCGAGTTGCCCGGCGGCAGGGAGCGGCACACACAGATCTGCTCCAAGGTCAAACAGGAACTGCTGCAATCCTCGCAGGACTTCGCTGACCTCTGCCGTCGTCCCGGCGGAAATCGCCACACCGATCGCACAATTGGTTTCATCAACCGAACCACCGGCCACAATCCGAGCATGCAGTTTGGAGACGCGCTGCCCATCCCCCGTGCTGGTCATTCCACCATCACCGCCTCGCGTGTAAATACGATCAAGTCGAACCATGATTTGTGTTCTGTGTGTGAGTTAAGAAAAGTAACTCGACTGTTGAACTTTCGACCCCAACGGCCTCGTGCCGTTGGTGAAGCAGTTGGTGGGCTAACAGACGTCGGCGGAATCGCCCTCCCCACTCTCGCATTGCTCAGCCGAAGGCGGAGGAATGCGAGCGTGGAGAGGAATTGGTGTCGTGTCGTCTGTTAGCCCACCATCTCTTTCACCATCCGGGCAAGGAAACTGTCGCCTTAATCGTTTAACGGCAAGCCGCAGGCGTCGGTGCCCCGTTTCGACTACGCCTGCGGCTCGCCGTTAAACGAAAATGCCGACATTGAAGATTAAAACGACAGTCCCCAAGCCGGATGGGGTCTTTGATGAAAAAGTCAAACAGTCCAGGTAGTGTATCTATTGCCTCACCCATGGTCGCAGACCAAGGCGTCCAATCTGCCCGGGAGGGCAAAATGCTCAGGACTCATCCAGCATTCGCATACATCACTCGCAATTGATCAAAGAACGGCTGCTTGAATCCCTTGAGCCAGAACTTCACGCCGTTTTCGTGACGAACCGCTTTGATCGGTGGCTGCCCCAGGACCAGCAGTATCAGGGAGCCGATGAGGCTGATAATTCCCAGCGGCACCAGAATCTCGGGAACCTGCGAATCTGCGCCAGCAATGATCAGGGCAAATCCACCGAAGAAGCCCACGAGTCCTCCAAAGATCATCCAGCGTTTTCGGTTTCTCAGTCTCCGAGACAGGTAGTAGCTGGTTTTGCATTCTTTGCGGAGCAGCAGGTATACGATCAACAGGATCAAAACTCCTGCAAGAAGCGTGATGTAGATCCACTTTGGGACCCATGTGACCGTTTTCCTGATCAGCACAATATCTTCAGTCTCACCGGTAATGATACAGATGGCTGGCAGAGCCACCGGTGTGCCACACATGATGTGTTTGCCATCGACGTAGAATCGATCTGTCGGGTAACCGGACGGTACAGAGCCACTGACAGATTCGGGGGCAGCATACGGATTTTCTTCGTACACGAGAGAGTCCTTTTGGATTCCAGAATCAGAAAACAACATACGTCGAATGGTACTCTGCCGCACTGTAGATTGGCAAAGCCCGCAGATTTGAAATCTGAGATTTCAAATTTCAAATCAGGCGGTGATTTCCCGAGGACTCACAGCACGGTGTTCGGCGGCGGACAGGTAGCACGCATCGACCAGAGCCATCGTATTCAGATTGTCGCGCGCGTTGATCGTCGGCGTGCGGTTCTGTTCCAGCGCGCATAACAGCTCGGCCATCGGCCCGATAAACGCATCCGGAAACCACACACTGTCCCAACGCGGCGAATGCCATTCGCCGTTGTCATGCACGGTCGAATAGTCGATCGTACTGGGGACTCGATCAGGATATCCCGGCCAGCCAATTGTGCCTCGCGCGATGCCTTCCGTACCCTCGACACGCCAGCGGATGCTGATGTCGGCAGCGCTCCCTTCCCGCGCCGGACCACTCCAGACGTCATCCCAGGAAGACGCTCGAAGACCGCCGGGGAATTCCAGAATGTACAACGCGATCCCGTCGCGATGAGCGAACTTCTGTGCCGTTCGCGGATCCGGCGCGACGCTGGCGAAGACTCGTTCCGGTTCACCCAGCCAGTAACGAAATGTGTCCAGATGATGGATGCTCATGATTCGCAGTGTGACCCAGCCCTGACGTTCCTGCCACGGCATC
>JAYSPO010001285.1:0-4702 GCA_043722015.1 Candidatus Kuenenia sp.
TCCGGTTGAAGATGCTGGACGGCCTCAAGTGGATTTGGAATTGTCGTTGTGTTCCGTGTGAGCCTTGCGCGAGGCAACGGATTGGGCACTTCCAGCCAGCGGGAATCCCGGGTTGGCTTCAAACCGGCGATGTGGCTGTGGTTTCCGCCGGAGTTTAGCCAGCGGACGCCGGAGATACGCAATGACCTGAGGCTGATGTTTTGATCCAGCAGATAAGATTCCGGGAGCAGGCCTTCGTAGCCATCCGCCTGATGCCATCCGGCAAGCAACAGGTCGTTGCCCTCGTAGCCGATGTCGCCGTCAGCGATCTGGATTTCTGCGACGATACGGCCGTCATCCGGCGAACCGGGCGGTTGGTTGAGCGACGTGATGACTTCCGCCCATGTCCTGGTGTTCTGCAATGCTTCATAGGTGAATCCATACGCAGCCAGATCACCGGCAAGGAACAGCATGAACCCCGCACTGATTCGCCCGCGTGCGAGGTCTTTTATCATCTGTGCGGCAAGAAAAAACAGAACGGGCCCGATGATCAACAGCGTCCATGGGGCTGCGTTCTGTGGATCGCCCAACAACATGACGCTCAGTGCGACCGCGGCACTTAACCAAGGCACAATGCTGATCAGTCGCGACAATCGATCTGAACTCGGCGTCGATTCTTTCCTCAATCGAGCGAACCCAATTGCCGCCAGGACAGCAAGAACCAGATGCAACAGCACCACAATGCGTGACGGGTAGCGGAACTTACCAATCAGCGGCAACCATGTCTGCACGACATAGAGTCCGCCAGCGCGACCAAAGGACAACCAGAGTGCCAACAGTCCTAGCCCGAGAATTGGGATCAGCAAATGTGATCCGGCTTTCGACCGTGTTTCCATCCTGGTGCGTTTTTGTGCAATCAACGTCAACGCCAGCAGGACTGGAATCGCACCGCAATACACACCCAGCTCATGCGTGTTCGCTCCAAAGACTCGGCTCTTCGTGAGAAACGGGCCGATCCATTGCAGCATATCGGCCGGCGACAATGGTTGCTGAAAGAAAAACTCCGGCGGCAACGAGGCGCGATCCGATTCGGCCAGCGCGGCCATGGAAGGCAGCAACTGCACGGCTCCCAGTGCGAGTCCAAAGCACTTCAGCGAACTTATCAGCAGCAGCCTTCTGACACCCATCCAGTTGTATCCTGCAAACCCCATGCACAGCGATATTTCGGCGAGCAGTGAAAACCAGACATACTGCGGATATCCCAGCAGCAACTGCGATCCTGTCAGCAGTGCGATACTCACTTCTGCCGGAATCCTCCAGCAGAGTGTTGATTTAATGGGGTCAGACCCCTTAATGACGGCAACTGCCCCCATTAAATCAACAGACCCCCAGCCCCGCCGGCCGGCGTGTGGTCTGAGCAAGACATCCTGTACCAGCAACAGCCACGGGATGTGAGCGACGACCGCGACTGCGTTCGGATGCAGGAAATGCAGTGTGCAAAACCCACTGAACGTAAATACGATGGCTCCCAGCCATGCCGCATCGCGTCGAATCAAATGCCGTCGCAGAAATAATTGCATCCCAAACAGCATGCAGGGATAGCTCAACAGGATTTCAAGGTTGAAAGCCATTCCCAGCGGCAGACAACGATACAGCATGTAGTGCAGCGGATGATATGTACCGCCCTGTCCTGATCCCGTCAGAAAGAAGCCGCTGAAAAGATTTGGCATCCAGTCGAAGGAGTCTCCTGCGGCTAGGCAATTGGCATAAAACTGACGAATGGGGAGATGATAATTCTGCAGGTCGTCGCAGACATAAATTCGCCCCGTGAGCACAGGCAAGAACATCCACGCCAATACGCCGCACGCAGCCCATTTCGCGATCGTTGCCTGCCGAGATTCCTGCTCAGCCGGTGACAGCAAGGAGCTGGTGCCGTTGGACTCTGGATTCGCAGGTTGAGTCTTGGGAAGCATGAGTTTGATGCGTGCAGGGACGGTTTCCACCCGGTCGCAGCAGAACTCTGAACGCTCCATCGCTCGCTCGACTTGTCCTGTGTTTTATCGCACTGAACGAAACACAGGAAGACGCAAACATTGAATCCTGAGGACGTCACTCCAGATCGTACAATTCGTCGCGTTTCAGTGGATCCTGCAGGTTTCCGGCGGAAATAAAGCCGACTCGTTTCTTTTCCATCAGTTTCACCTGTTCGTCAGACAGATAGTTGTCACCCGGAACCTCGACGTAGGTGGCATACGAAACACTCTCGACATGCCCATCAAGAAACGCGACGTTTGCCGAATCCAGGTGGCGAAAGTGGACTGTGGGGAAATTCTGGCTGGGGGGATCCAGCAGCCAGTTCTCTTCAAAGCTGAAAGTCAGCGGCGAAAACCCAACCAGCTTCACGGCTGCGCTGTCAGCAAAGACGACGGTCCGCCCTGATTCGCGGACATCGCGGAACTTGCGGCAGACTGGTCGAGGGCTGAACTGCGCGTCATAGGTCGGCGGCAACCATTCAATCCCGGACGCTCGTGACAGATAGTACCCGTTATAGCCAAATCCGGTTGCTGGTTTTCCAAAACGGACCGCATCCATTTGCGACGGACCAAAGTTCGGACACTGAAATGATTCGTAGTTTGCTTCCATGAAAGGGCTGAGCGCACCCGTCGCAAAATCCAACTGCTTCTTTGGGTTGGGCTCGTTGTAGTTCACGGTCCCGAACCAGAAGCGCGCCGAACCTGGACTACCGGAAAACGTTTGCAGATAGTTCAATCGTGTCTGATCTTCGATCACGTAGGGCACGAAGGATTCCTGATAGATGTCGGCGTAGTTGTGCATCGCCAGGACCAATTGTTTCAGACTGTTTTTACACTGCGTGCGGCGAGCCGCTTCACGGGCCTGCTGTACGGCTGGCAGAAGTAATGCCACAAGAATGGCGATGATCGCAATTACGACCAGCAATTCGATCAGCGTAAAGCCGCGAAGACGACGACGATTGATTTCAGCCACGAACGAGTACTCCTGAAGTTGCAAGGAATGCAGTCGGAGTCACCGGCTGAAGGCGCGGGACTTTGGGGGTAATCGATAAGCTGCGACCGGATGTGGAATAACGAGTCTGGAGACTCGTTCCAGGAACCGGGCGCAGTGATCAGGAACCTGCCAGCGCTGTTCATGCCGACAACACCTTTCCGCGAAGGGGACGTCTGCAATCTGTTCGGGCAGGTCTTCTGGCTTTCGGATCGTCCCGAACCTGCTCCTTCCCATAGAAAACGTTGAACTGTCATTTCAGACAGAGTGCGACGTTTCCACAGTGGATCATTGCAGGTCCAGTCCCCGATTACAGCGGCGGGACCGCGACGGAATCCTGATGTCGAGGCATCAGCCACCGTCTTCCCTTTTCACTCGCACCCGTGTTTTCAGCATCAGCAACTGACGCTGGGAACACCCGCGAGCACCCAAACAGTATCCACCGCACGAAGGTGCAATGGACGGAACGCACTGTAATCACCGACAATCTGAATGCAACACCCGCCCGGCACGTTGATTCACTTTCCCGCAATCGTAGAATCCACGGCTTCTCGCGCGAAACATTCACAATCATACTCACGGAACACTCATGGACGAAGCGATTCGCAAGGCGAAAGTACTGATCGAAGCTCTCAGCTGGATTCAGCGGTTTCGTGGCCGTTACGTCGTGGTGAAGATCGGCGGCAGTACTTTGGATGATGTTGCCGCTGTCGATAGTCTGCTCACGGATGTCGTCTTCATGGCCACAGTGGGCATGAAACCTGTGATCGTGCACGGCGGTGGCAAGGCGATCAGCGCAGCGATGAGTGCCGCAGGGATTGAGCCGAAGTTTGTTGCCGGCCGACGCTTCACCGACCCACAGACATTGCAGATCGCTTCACGCGTGCTGGTTGAAGACATCTGTCAGTCGATTGTGGATCGCATCAACAGCAACGGCGGTCGATCCACGGGTCTGCATTTCGGAACAGAAAATGTCCTGACCGCAGAGAAACTGACGCTCACGGACGATCATGGAAATCCGGTAGATCTGGGGCATGTGGGCCATGTGACTGAGGTGGACATCGATACGCTGATTCGCGTCTGTTCGATCGGTTCGATTCCCGTCATACCGTGCATCGCCTTGACTCGTGTGGGACATCGGCTGAATGTGAACGCTGATACCGCCGCGGCCGCAGTGGCTCGCGCGTTGTCAGCGGAAAAGTTGATTTTCATGAGCGATATTCCGGGCATTCTCACAAACATCAAGGATCCGTCGTCGCGGCTATCGCATGTCACTGCCGCTCAAGTGCGTGCCTTGATTGCAGACGGCACGATTGCGGGAGGAATGGTTCCAAAAGTCGAAGCCGCCCTGGAATCGCTCGATGCCGGCGTCCGTAAAGTCCACATTGTCGATGCCTCAATGCTGCATTCCGTGCTGCTGGAAATTTATTCCGATACCGGAGTCGGGACGGAAATCGTTCCTTAGGAGTTTGTCGGAATACCGCTGTTCTTATGAGCGGCAAGGCGCTAGTTCGACTGTCCCAGATTCGCGGACCAGTGCATGAAATCGAGTTGAAATCGAGTTGAAAAAGGTGTCTGGAACTTTGGAGGCATCAGAATACATGGCGCGGGTTTCGCCCGCAACCCAGGTTGACGAGATGTCAGTCGCAACGAGCGTGGTTCCGTTCTGCTCTTATTTTTTGTGAGTCTTGTGAGTTTT
>JAYSPO010001286.1:0-7113 GCA_043722015.1 Candidatus Kuenenia sp.
TGATCACCTTCGATGCACAGGCCAGGTTTTTGTCCTTCACGCTGACGTCATTGCCGGAGTCCATGAATCTTCTTAAGCCCGCCGATGGAAAAAGTGATGACAAACTGTTGCCGGTTGATCAGGCAACTCTGGTTGTGAAAATCGCGGAGTCCGCACTGGAAAAGCTGGAAGCGGAACCGGGGTCGATCCGGGCACGTTCCGCAGCGGATCGAGCGCTGGCCGAGAATCCAGACACTCCGGAATCGCCTGGCCTTGGGGCAGCAGCTGTGAAAGCCGAACGGATTGTGAATGCCACCGCAGCGGCTGAAAGCGTGTTCAGCGCTGAACTTAATCTGCTCCAGGCGACTGACGAGAAACGTGCCGAGGCAGAAACGAAACTCGCAAACGCACGTAAAGCCATGGATGCAGCTCGTGCGGCCGTCGATATGCCGGGCAATTCCTATACGTCACTCAGGGGTTCGCTGAAAACGCTGGAATCCAACCTCGAGACAGAAGAATCCCGCAGCAAACCGTTCCCCAAAACCAGCACCGGACGTCGAACGGCATTGGCGCAATGGATCACGCATCGCGACAATCCGCTCACGGCGCGAGTGGCGGTGAATCATATCTGGGCCAGACATTTCGGAACGCCACTCGTCCCCACGGTGTTTGACTTCGGCCGCAAAGGACTTCCGCCGACGCATCCGGAACTGCTCGACTGGCTCGCCGTGGAATTCATCGAAAGCGGCTGGAGTATGAAACACATTCATCAACTGATCGTTACGTCCAACACCTACCGCATGACGTCCACTCGTTCCGGCGCGGAGGAGGTGAATCAGGAAACTGACGGCGACAATCGTTGGTACTGGCGAACCAATCCCATTCGCATGGAAGCGCAGCTTGTACGGGATGGCCTGCTACATCTCGCGGGGGAGTTAGATCTGACGCTCGGTGGTCCATCGATTCAGGTGAACGACGAAAAATCGCGGCGGCGAAGTTTGTACTATGTGCATTCGCATAATGAGCATCAAAAATTTCTGTCGATGTTCGACGATGCCAGCGTGCTGGAGTGTTATCGCCGTGCGGACAGTATTGTGCCTCAACAGGCGCTGGCGCTGGAAAACAGCGAGCTGGCCAGCGAGCTGGCATCGAAGATCGCTGCGCAGATTTCTGCTATGCCGGACATTCACACAGATGATGCTTTCGTGAAAGCTGCATTCCAGAAAATCCTTTCAGTGGACGCGAATGAACAGGAAGTCGCTGCCTCAATCGCTGCGATGCAGGAATTCCGAAGCCTGACCGCAGCACCCGAATCAGCTGGCGCGGCGTCAAAGTCGCAGACCATGCTGATCCAGGCGCTTATCAATCACAATGATTTCGTGACCATTCGTTAATCGGAGTTTCCGCGTGAATAAGATCGCACTGCAGATCCTGGGTTTCACAATCTGGCTGACAGCGTCGTCTGAGGGCCTGATGGCAGAAGACTGGCCGTGGTTCCTTGGGCCTCGCCATACCGGCGTCTCCGGCGAAGATCAGTTGACGCTGGACTGGACGGAAAAGGTACCTCCGGTGATCTGGAAGGAATCCATCGGCACCGGCTACAGTGCGCCGTCCGTACTGGGAGATCGCGTGGTGATGCATCATCGCCTGGGCGATCAGGAAATCGTATCGTGCCGCAACGTGCAGACTGGCAAGGAAGTCTGGGCACATGCATACCCGACAACATACGAGGATCCGTATGGGTATAACAACGGGCCGCGCTGTTCGCCGGTGCTCACGAAGGACCGCTGCTTTACACTGGGTGCCGAAGGGATGTTGGCCTGCACGTCGATGACCAACGGCAAGCTGCTGTGGAAGCAGGAACTTCGAAAAGAATTCACGCTTCCGGAAGCTTTTTTTGGAGTCGGATGTTCGCCCATTCTCGACGATGATCGACTCATCGTACTTGCCGGTGGTCAGCCGAATTCCGGTGTCGTCGCGTTCGACGTTAAGACAGGTGATATCCTATGGCAGTCCGTGGGGAAGGACACATGGGATGGCGTCGAAACGGATCAGAAAGGGAAAAAGCATGAATGGACCAATGATGAAACTGTGGTCAGCTATTCGTCACCCATCATTGCCGAGATCCATGGAGAGAAGCACTTGCTGTGTCTGATGCGACAAGGACTCGTGTCACTCAACCCTGGCACCGGCGTTGAAAATTTCCACTACTGGTTTCGCCCGAAAGTGCATGAATCCGTGAATGCCGCCCGACCATTGGTGATTGGTAATCGCGTCTTTGTTTCCGTGGCCTATCAATTGGGATCGGCAGTCCTGGAAATTGACAAAGGTGGAAAACAATACAAAGAGGTTTGGCGAGATCGAACGAGTATGCTGTCACACTGGTCCACGCCGATTCATGTCGATGGCTGTATTTATGGCTTCAGCGGGCGGCACGAAAATGAAGGCGAACTCCGCTGCATCAATGCTGAGAGTGGTGCGTTGCTCTGGCAGACAACCGGTTACGAAGGCGATCTGAAAAACCTGAGTCGCGACCGTACGACCGGGCATATCATCGATGCCAACACCGGCAAAGAGATTCCGTATCCGTATTTTGGACGCGGATCGCTGATTCAGGTCGGTTCGCGATTCATCGTGCTTGGCGAGCGTGGCACAATTTCTGTCGTGGACGTGGACAAGCAGAAGTTCGTCGAGCATGGACGGTTTTCGCTTGATGAAATCAACTACCCTTCCTGGGCCGCGCCCGTCCTGTCCGGCGGCAAGCTGTTCCTGCGCAGCGAAAAATGGATGGTGTGCCTGGACCTGAAGGCGGAATAGTCAGGGACCGTTCAGGAAATAACTGTTTCACCAGCTGCCACGCGCTTGCGGTCTGTCGATTTAGCCTGCATTGCGCACGGTGTAGGCCGGATCAAGCCCGCCGCTAATGCCGGAACAGCGCAAACCCGGATTTCTGCTCATCACACCCTGTCACCTGGATCCAGAATGAACTGGCGGGCGCCGCTCCGGCAATCATTGGGTTTGGTCGGTCCGGCCTACGATTCTGTGCGGAATGCAGCCTAACGCCCTGCGGTTAATCGCCAAACATGACACCTGTTTATCCTGCGATCCAGATCTGACATCTGCGGCTGGATGCGGTTCGGATCAGCGAACACTTCCGCCAGGCTTTCCCGCAACGCGTTTGGATTTCAACCTGGCTTCATAGGCAGCCACAAGCTGGTTGAGTTCTTTACGATCGGCTTCCGGAGCGATCGCGCGTGCTTGTTTCGCCCATTTCACGGCCGCGTCAAAATCCTGATTTTCTGCACAGCAGGTGGCGAGTGTGTTGAGGCAGGTCCAATCTTTGAACTCGGATAATTCGCACGCCTGTGTGCCAAGTTTGACGGCTCGTTCCGGATCGCGGACTTTCTTGTTGTCGCTGGTTGCCAGCAGCCATGCCAGATTGTCCCACGCGCGCACAAAGCCAGGATTCAGCTGGAGTGTTTTCTCGTAGTCGGCCATAGCCTCTGTGTCCTGATCCATCCGATCGTAGGCAGCCGCGCGATTGTTGTAGGCTCGAAAAAGTTCCGGCTGAAGTGTGATCGCGATCGTCCAGCAGTCAACCGCCTGGTGCAGCTTTGACTGATTGAACAACAGGTTGCCGCGATTGTACCACGCCGCCGCGTGCTCGGGTTTGATCTCAACGGCCTTCGCGTACGCCACCAGCGCCACTTCACTCTGACCGCGACCGGCTTCGATATTGCCGATCACATACCAGGCATCGGCAAGTTGCGCATTCAGCTCAATCGCTTTGTCCAGATCCAGGCGCGCATCATCGCTCTGGCCGACCTTATGCCGAGCAATGCCGCGGCGGTAGTAGAGTTCCGCGTCGGCCGGGGACAATTCAATCGCTTTTGTGAAGTCAACAACTGCCGCAGCCGCGTTGCCACGACGCTGATTCAACAAGGCTCGCTCTGTCGTCGCAGACAGATGCGTTGGATTCTGCTTGAGCACGACAGTCAGATCGGCAACGGCGTCATCAAAGTGCCCGAGTTCTTCCAACAGTTTCGCACGCAACAGACGAGCAGCCTCGTGTGTCGGTGCAATTCCCAGCAACGCATTCAGTTCTTCCATTTCCCGAAACGTCAGCTTGAGTTCGTCGCAGCACTGAACTCGCATCCACCGGGAAGCATTCGTATCGCGACTTAGTAAAGCCGGGTGCTCCAGCGTCTCCAGCGCTTCGCGGAATCGGTCATTCTGGAACAGGCTGTTGCCCTTGATCTGCAAAGCCCGTGGATCATCAGGCATATGGCGCAGGACCGCACCAGCATCATCAGATGCGGCTTGCCAGTCGGCGGTGTCGTTGAACACTGTCGCACGGGCAAGCAACGCTGCAGTATTTGACGGATCAGATTTCAACAGGATTGAAAAGATCCGGATGGCTTCGTCCGGTTGATTCTGCCGTGCCAGCGTCTGACCGTACATCAGCAGTGCCTCAGGATTCAATGCTTCTTCCGGAACGCTCCTGACCAGCCGCAGTGCTTCGACATCATCGTGCCGTCGCAGGGCGATCATGGACTGCAGCAGAATGACATCTTCCGGCTTAACAGACGCTGGTGAAGGTGATTCCTCTGCGGCAAGCGCAGAGGCATCCTCGTAGGCACCATTCAGGTTGCCGTCGGCAAGACGTGCTCGTCCGCGGAGTAATCGCTGTTCCGCTGACAAATGCCCTGCGTTTGACGCAGCCAGCGAATCGAGAGTTTCCGCTGCCTTTCCGAACTGTCGATCCTGAAACAGTCGTTCCGCCAGCTTTTGGCAGGAGTCCGGAATGCCCGGCTGCAGACTTGCCACTTTCTGCAGATCCGCCAGTGCTGCAGCCGATTCATGGAACTGATCAAAGGCTGCAGCCCGTAGCGTGTACAGATCGACGGCGGGTTTTTTCAGGATTGCCAACGTCAGATCAGTGATGGCTTTGGCGGGTTCATTTTGAGCCAGAAAAGCACGGGCTCGCAGCGTCAGGGCATCGGCATCGTCGGGATAGACTTCAAGATATTTCGAGAAATCTTCCGTAGCGGCGGACCATTCTTCAGCCTCCAGCTGCAGACGGCCTCGATCGAGAAAGGATTGCGTGACAGCATCAGCTTTCAGAGCAGCACCGGAGGAAATGAGTCGCGTATAATCTTCAATGGCTTCTTCGCGACGATTCGACTTTGCCAGCAAGGCGGCGTGAATCCGCAGTGCGTCGGCGTGGGCTGGTTCTGTCGCGAGTACTTCATCGACGTGTCGCATGGCCTCGTCAATGCTGTTCGATTCCAGCAGCAATTCCGCCAGACGGATCCGAGTGGCGGCGGCCAGCGACGACGACAGAGACTTCTCGTCGGCCAGTAGACCGCGTAGACGTTCCAGAGCTGCAGCATTGTCACCTTGCGCAATCTCCGTCTGAGCCAACGCCATGCGAAGTTCACCATCGTGCGGAGACAGTCGTTCTGCTTCCAGCAGGTTTGACAGCGCGGCGTCAAGATTCGAACTGCCTAGATAAGCGCGTCCGAGTTCCAGTCGCGAGATGAAATCGTCGGGAGCCAGTTCGACGGCTTTTGACAGGTCACTGATGGCATCGTCCGATCGCTCAAGAGTGCGAAGAATTCGACCGCGTTCCAGCCACGGATGAAAGTCGTCCGCTCGCAGCCGACAGGCAATGTTCAGGTCCGCCAGCGCTCGATCAGTGTCGCCGGTGTGGTTGTAGCACACACCACGCTGCATCCACGCCGGCGCGTTATTACGGTCGCGCCTGATGATATGACTGAGATCTTCAATTGCCTGTGCCGGATTTGTTTCTGAAAGCAGTGTGCCGCGTCGCAACAATGCTTCGCTGTGATTGGCATCAAGCTGCAGCAACTCCTCAATGTCGCGAATTTCATCTTCCGTGCGATGCAGGTCTCGGTATCCGCGAGCGCGGGCTTCCCACGCCGCCTGCATCTTTGAATTCAATTGCAGTGCTTTTGTCAGCGACGCAACCCCGAGCTCCGTTTCACCGGAGGTGATTTGTGCGATCCCAAGTGCGCACCACGCTTCGTCCCAGCCGGGCTTCAATCGAGTTGCGGCGGAGAGATCTTCGACAGCCTGTTGCGATTGATGCAGTTCGGAACGACAGGTTCCTCGCAGATAGAACGCTTCTGCAAGTCCCGGATGCAGCGCGATTGCCCGGCTTGAGAGTTGCACGGCATCGCTGTGGCGACCGGCTTCGCTGTGCTTGATCGCCGCACGTACCAGTCCCTCTGCCTGCTGCTTTTGATCAGTGCAGCCCGGGACTGTGACCATTCCGATGGCGATCAGAAGCCACACGATGACAGGAGTCATGCGTGTCACCGGCGGATTGCAGATTGTGAAGTTCATGCCTCCACCTTAATTTGGATCCTGAATGATCGCAAAGTGAGACATGCGGCTGGCAAACAATGCCGCTCCGCCGAGGATTTTGCATCAGCAGCGGCTGGCGTTCGCGTTGCTCGCAGGTCACACCCTACAAAACTAACAAACAAAAAGTCTTGACGGCATTGCCCAATTAAACATCCGACAATCGTTGTCATCGTCACAGTAGAGACAGGAGTTGTGATTGAAGCATTGTCCGGGGGCCAGTTTCGAGCAGCAATGTTTACCCGCCCCGAAGGGATTCTCTGGTTTACCCATATTTCCGATGTGGAAAATCTGCTGAGGCCGCTGTTCGGCTCTGAGAAGATTGCCGCCTGCTGAAACGCGGTCTGAAGCCGCGTGTGATTTTGCGTCGAATACCTGTTTGTGCAGGAATTGCCGGTTTGCTTCCGCCTGGATAGGCGTGAGTGGCGGAACGCAGGAAAACGGCAACCGAACTGAGTGAGTAATGTCAGCGATTCATTTCCAGCAAGGAATCTCAGATGGAAGTTTCAGGCGTGTTTTCGGACGACCAGATGGCTGTCATTTTCTGCTTTGGGGCATTGGCAGTGTGCGGTATGATCGCTGCGCTGAGTTTTCATTTTGGCCCTGCCGGACGTCAGCAGAAGCAGATGGGTAGCGTTCAAGATGGCACACTGCCAATGCAAAAGCGAAAAAATCAGATACCTCAGCAGGATCGCCGTGCCGCGTAGTGTGTCGTCAGGATCAGAATTTGGGTTGACACTGTAGGCC
>JAYSPO010001287.1:0-6866 GCA_043722015.1 Candidatus Kuenenia sp.
CCACGACCCGCAATGGTCGAGGCAACCACAGCGTCGCCACAGTGTTTGTGCGAGGTGCCCAGCCAATCATCGTCGGTAACGAGTTCCGCGACAATAACAGCACGGGAAGCTTCATTATCAGCGTCGATGTCAATTCTCTGAACTCCTTTGAACGCCCTGATACGGGTCGCAGCACAGAACTGGTGGAGCGATTCGATCAATTCAGTGACAATTTGGGACCCTTGGTCCGCAATAACCTGATGCGCAACAACGGCATCAATGGTATGGAAGTTCGCGGCGGAATTCTGACGACGCAAAGCGTTTGGGACGACACGGATATCGTGCATGTCGTTCAAACTGAAATCTATGCCCCCAACCTGCATACTTACGGCGGCATCCGACTGCAAAGCAACCCGACAGCCAGTCTGATCGTGAAACTGTTTGGTCCAAATGCAGGGTTCACCGCCGGAGGTGTGCAGCAGGAGATTGACGATCGAATCGGCGGGACGGTGCAGATTGTCGGATCGCCGGGCTTCCCCGTGGTACTGACATCGCTCCGAGATGACAAAGTGGGGGCTGGTTTTGACCTGGAAGGATTTCCGGTTCTCGACACCAACAACGATGGATCCACGACTGCCGAAGCTCCCGGTAACTGGCGCAGTGTCAAGCTGGAACAGTACAGCAACGATACCAATGTCCGGATCGTGCTTGAGTCCGAAGCGTCGCTGACAAAGAGTCAGGATACAAATGGAAATGCGTCAATCGCTCAGCTCGTGGGAACGCTTGCTCCGAATGACAAGAGTGGCGACGATAATCGTCCGGTTGGATTTGAAGTTCACGGTCATGTGAGCGGAGATACGACGACAGACGTCGATGTTTACAGTTTCAAGGCGAATGCGGGAACGGAAGTCTGGATCGATCTGGATCGCACTTCCAGCCGCTTCGACAGCGTCCTGGAATTAGTGTCGGCCAATGACGTCGTGTTGGCGACTTCCGATGCAGGATCGCTGACAGGTCTGGCGCTTCCGCTGACGAAGGCTGTCGCGCTGGGCGGTGATTACTACACTCTGAACTATATGGATGAAGGATTCCGGGCAATCCTGCCAGGCACGACAGGAGAGGAGGGGACTTACTTTGTGCGGGTCCGTAGCAAAGGCGGAACAACGTCGGGGGCCTACCAGCTGCAGGTTCGAGTCAATCAGCGGGATGAGCTTCCAGGATCCACTGTGCGATTCGCCGACATTCGATATGCCACGAACGGCATTGAAATGTATGGCCTTCCGGGACATTCACCATTGGCCGGCGAAGCGGCCGAAGCCAACAGCAATGGCAATAACACGTTTGACTCGAGCGAGTTTATCGGGGATTTGCTTTCCAGTGACCGCAATACAATCAGCGTCAGTGGCAATCTGTCCTCAGAGTTTGATGTGGACTGGTATACCTTCACGGTCGATTACCAGTTCATTCAGGCCATCGCCGGAGTCAATTCTGGTGGCAAGACGTGGGCGACCATTTTCGACATCGATTATGCAGATGGGCTGGCCCGCCCCGACACGATCCTCTCTGTTTATGACAACACCGGTCGATTGATGTTCGTCAGTCGGGACTCGGATATCATCGACGATCAGCCCGCTCCGGGAAATGGCCAGAATGTGAATGACCTTTCTCGTGGAACCGTCGGAAAGCTGGATGCGTTTCTCGGCACAGTCCAACTGCCGGAAAGAAATGACGCCCGCTACCGCATCGCCATTTCATCGAATGGTCAGATGCCGGCCGAGCTGGCTCAGACATTTATCGCCAATCCCAGCGATCCTCTCAGTCGGCTCGAGCCCGTGAATTCGCTTTTGCGAATTGTGGAAGACCACATTGGGTTCCAGGGGTATGCGACGAATGGTCCGATGGGCCCAGTGGCCGTGCCTCCAGCGAACACTCAGGGATTATTTAATATTACCACGGCCGCCAGGCTGGAAACACATGTCAAGCCGTTCACGCTGGCGGACGTTTCACTGTTTTCGGCGACGGGTGGCTCACTTTCAATTCGTAATCCGTTCACTGGAGTGCAGACTGTTTCGTCAGTAGTTTCCGCCGATTTCGACGATCTGGCGATGCGCCCGGATGGCGTGTTGTATGGAACCATCAACAATTCCGGCGACATTCGAATCATTGATCCGGCAACGGGTGGACAGAGCGGCGGTGGTGCCAGCGGGATTCCGCAGCAGGGTGGACTCACCCCGGACTTCGGAGGAATGGCGTTTCGCCTCGCTCCGGAAGTGACCACCGGGACGTATGAATTGTTTGTGGCAAATAACAACCCATGGGACAGGGACGGCGATGCCGCTACAGGCAATGAAGCTCCTGCCGGACTCTGGCGATTGAATCCGACGACCGGCGCGCTCATTGACGAAAGTCCTGCCGACAGAATTCAGAATGTTGGTCCACTTCCCGCTTCAGTGAGAGGACTGGCTTTCCGCTCGATGCAGGGCAGTTCTTTGTATGCAGTGGATTCCACCGGCGGATTGTGGATGACCACCGTGTTCGGAGACCAGGCGAGTCGCGGTATCTTTGGCTGGACTCCAATTGCGATTACCGGAGGGATCGGGCCTGCTGGATTCACCGGAATTACGCTGGGGCCGCAAAATGTGGAAGACGCTGCCTACGCCGACATGTTCTTCGCCAGCGGTTCAGACGGTCGACTGTATGCATTTGATCCGCTCGGCGAATTGCAGCCGGTCTTTGATACGGACGGCGATGGAGTCGCAGACGATTACTCCACGTCTTACCAGTTTGGGACCCGCGGACTTGCGTTTACGCAGCTGGACTTCAATCTGTGGCATCCTACACTTCAGCGTCGAAGCGATTTGGGGCACGGAATTAATAACGCACTGGACAACAGTCGCACAAACGCCAGTCGCACCATCGTCGGGCGATCGACGACGGAATCCGAAGGCGGTGCCAGCTTTTACTTTGGGCTGGAACAGTGGCAGCAAAACCCGACATCTGCAAATGGCTACTATCAGTACAACGGAGGAGCCAGCGGACAATTGGGTGTCCTCAACGGACAGGTGCAACGCGAACTGACCACCAATGCTGCGATCTCAAATACTTACAACCTTGCGGGCGGGGCTTACGGTTCGCTTGTCTCAAACAATTTCAGCCTGGAAGGATACACGGCGACAGAACGTCCAGCCGTGTATTTCAACTACTTCCTCGCGACAGACGGGACGAACGCGGCCGACAACACGATGCGCGATGCGGCCCACGTCTTTGTGTCTACGAATGGAGGTACGAGCTGGACGCTGGTTGCCACAAATAACTCCGTTCGCAACGCACTCACATCTGAATTGCCGACGTATTCATCGCCATCGGCCACTCAAACGCCACTCGATGGACGCCAGCTCGTTCAGGAACTTTTTGACAACACCGGCACATGGCGTCAGGCTCGCATCGACCTCGGCGGTTTTGCTGGCCAGGCGAATCTGCAGTTGCGATTTGACTTTACCAGCAGTGGTAAGGTCAAAGATACAACGGTCGATGGTCTGGTGTATGGCAATTTAGGAAGTCCCACACGCAGCGCGGCAAACAGCTTTGAGGGCTTCTATGTCGATGACATTATCGTGGGGTTCGCCAACCGCGGCGAAATGGCCACGACGTCAGCAACCGGAAACCTGGGGGGCGCGTTCTACGCGGCTCCATTGGATCCGACGGGCAACATGCAGCAACTGCAGGGTGATTACCAGCTGGAGATTCGCCGGGGAACAGAATTTGCCGCCACGATCAGTCCATTGGGAGCAGCAATTGGTGTTTCCAACGCAGCTTTGATAACTGCCAATAAGCGTCTGGTCAGCGAATATGCGCTCACCGTCCCCACTTCAAATGTGATTCAGGATGGCGATACTTACACGATTTCCAACGGAATTTTCACCAGAACCTTTGAGTTCAATCTCGCTGGCGGTGTGACTTCCCCAAATGTTGCTGTAGCAGTCAACTCCACAATGACGAAGGGGCAGGTGGCCAACGCACTGGCCAACGCGATCAACTCTCAATCCGGAGTCGCGTTCAATGCAGACCCCGTGACATGGTTCAATGTCAAGGCAACCACGCGTGTAGCGTCGCAAAACTCCGATATTGTCGATTTAACCGGAGCCACGAATGTCACCACGGCACCCGTGGTCGCTCCGGCTGATCTGACGGTGAGTATTACCCCGACCTCTATTTCTGAAACCCAGGCGGCCCAGGGCTTTACGGTGACACGAACCGGACCAGTCACGGCAGCCCTGACCGTGTCAGTGTCGGCTCTGAATCCTGCAGGTGGTTCCACGACCCAGGCACAGTTGACGGACGGCATTTCGACAGGCACAACGATTACGGTCACGATTCCCGCAGGCAGTGCAACCATAATCCTGCAGTTGATTACGAACGATGACATCGTGCGAGATGGGACACAATCCGTACTCGTCCGTGCCACCGCAACAGGGCTCAATTCTGTCTCAGACATGATTGATATCACGGATAATGAAGTCGGACCGCCACCTGGCGGGTCGCCGACCGCACCGGTGTCTGGACCGTTTGGTGCACTGACGTTGACGTTGCTGCGAACGAACGTCAATGAGAATGGCGGAAATAAAGGCGTGACGGGCTATGTTACTTTGCAGGATCTGCTCACCCCAGGTGACTTTGATGCCTACAACTATGCGAATACGCTGGTGGTCACCATTACCAGCACTGATGGCAGTGAGATTCGTTCATCGTCCACCAGTTTTGTCGCTGGTCAGTTTCGTGCCTACTTCGCGATGGACATCATCGATGAGTTCTTCGCCAGCGGAAGCCCTGGGGTGCAGATCTTTGTTTCGGCACCTGGATTCACGAGCACGTCTGCAAGCGTGAATGTCTTTGACACTGCCAACGTCAGTTACGCACAGCGTCTGGGCGACAAGAACCTTGAGCGTCATCAGGGCATGGTGATCGTGGAATCGAATATCATTCGAAACGTTCAGGGCTACGGCGTGATCTCCGATGCGGCTCCGAGGTTGGCTGGTAATCAGCCAGTGGCGGGAGCTGTTCGTAACCTGTCGACTCTGAATGCACCACGACTGGTTCCTGGAGTGACGATTCGAAATAACGTGGTTGCCAATCTGGGAACTGGCGGGATTCTGTTCAGCGGCGACACCAACCCGGTAAATCAGCCGTTGGCACCGATTCCGTTCGGCAAGATCGTTAACAACACCATCTACGGTGGCTCCACAGCAGCCGGTACGGGAATTCAAGTAGAACAAAACGCCAGTCCCACGCTGGTGAATAACATTGTGGCGAATACGGCCTTTGGGATTTCCATTGACGCTTCTTCCTCATCGACGGTCGTTGGCTCCAGTCTGTTTAAGGGTAACACCGTCGATGGAGCCACGGGCAGCGATGCATTCTTCCTTCTTCTGCCGAACGATCCGCTCTTCATTAACACGGCCCTGAACAATTACTATCTGGCGGCCGGCAGCCTCGCCATCGACAGTGCGCTCAACAGCCTGGCGGATCGACCAGCGTTTACGGCTGTCAAAAATCCGCTGGCCATTCCTCCCTCAGACGTCGTCGCGCCGGAACGAGACCTTTATGGCCAGTTGCGTGTGGACGATCCGAATCAGCCTACGCCGCCTGGCCTGGGAACTAATATCTTCAAGGATCGTGGTGCGATCGAGCGAGCAGACTTTGATGGTCCGTATGCACGATTCGTCATCCCTGCGGATGACAATGGTCTGGGGGATCTCGATAGCGGTTTGACCCGAATTCATGTGGACAATCTTCAGTTCCCAACGACGTTAGCGATCGATCTGCTCGACAACGGAATTGGCGTAGACGACCTGCTGGTGAAGTCCGCTCAGTTCAAACTGACGCAGAATGGTGTCCTGCTGGTAGAGAATGTCGATTATGTGTGGCGGTACAACCCGAGTTCAAATCGCGTCTACTTTATTTCCATCACAACGTTTCCAACCGACACACGATACTCCATCTCCATCGATAACACGACGGCCACCGGAGTCCATGACCTTGCCGGTAACAACCTCGCCGCGAATCAGATGGACGGGACGACGATTTTCACGCTGCTCCTCACAGACGGCGTGAACGATGCTCCGGTTCATACGAATCCAGCGCCGGGAACGCAATCCACAAATGAAGATACAGCATTGGTGTTTTCAGCGGCGAACAACAATTTGATTTCCCTCTACGACAAAGATGCCTATCTGGGACGTCCCGAAGCGACACCCACGTTTACTCAGGATGATGGTATTCTGACCGTCACACTGACCGTGACGAATGGCACGCTGACGTTGTCTCAGCTTTCAGGACTGGATTTTTCAGCGGGTCTTGGCGGCGTCGGCGATGGCACCGCCGATCCGACGATGACGTTCACGGGAGCCATTCGTGACATCAATCTGGCTCTGAATGGGCTGCGGTTTTTGCCTTCGCAGGATTACTTTGGTTCAGCGACCATCACGATTACCAGCAAGGATCTTGGAAACTTCGGGCCTCCACCGCTGAATCCCCGAACGACGGTGTCATCGTTTGACATTAACGTGCTGCCGGTAAATGACAAACCATTCTTCGATCCGCTGCCAACGCCGGCAGCGATTGATGAAGACGCTGGTCCAGTAACAATTCTGAACTTCATGACAGGTCAGGCTGCCGGACCAGCCAATGAAACTCCGCCTCAGAGCTTTACGGTTGCCGTCACTGTGGCGTCTGAAACCGGGAGCTGGACTCCTGCTAACTTCTTTTTGGTGGCACCTTCAATTGATCCTGTCACAGGGACACTGACTTATACGACGGCTCAGGACGTCAACGGAACGGCCACCATCAGCGTCGTGTTGACTGACAATGGTACCCCGGCTCAGACAAGT
>JAYSPO010001288.1:0-2170 GCA_043722015.1 Candidatus Kuenenia sp.
TGAGCGTTGTTCGAGGCCGGGTTTACACGTAAATTGTGACGTTGGAAATCAGGATCAGGGAGAAGGCAAAGGGGACATTGTACTTTAATGCATAAGTAGAATGTCCCCTTTTGCCATTCTAGACACGTTTCGCCAGTTCGGTCGGAGGTTATTCCGCCGCCGTCTCTTCGACCGGTGTTTCGGGCTCTGTCTCAGCCTCACGTCGTGCGGTTCTTTCCCGTTGAGAACGGTTGAAGTACCTCCAAATCTTTTTCGCTGCCTCGTCTGCGTGCTCGCCTTCAAGGACTTCCCGCTTCAGGACTTCTGCGGTGAGAACGGACTTTATTTCTTCAGCCTCCACGCGGATGTCCGGAAACAGTTTTCGCAATTCACGCCGAAGCACCTGGACAACTGGATCGGCAATCACCATCGCACCGATAAAATATCGGCTGAGTGACTGCTTCTGGTCGTGGTACTCGCCCAGGACGGACTTGATCCAGCCTTCCTTGCAGACAAGGTACAACGACTCAATATCCTTGGCGTTCTTCGGAGTCAGTCCCTCGAAGTCGATGTCTATGACCAGTTCGGAAGAAATGGGTTTCGCGAACGTGACCTTGTAGACTCGCCAGTTCACACCGTTCGTCAGCACAACCCAGTCAACGCCCTGATTCGCAGCATAATCCACGGCCTGCTTGACGTGCTGGTCTTTGAGTTCCAGTCCGATCGCTTTGACTTCGATGAGCAATTGCAAAACGCCGTCGATCTTCGTGGCGAGGTCGCAGAACGTCCCACGGATGGCGTGCTCTGACGTGATTTCGGAATACTTGTCGTAGCCGAATATCTCGGACAGCATGTCTACTACGATTGTCACCGTGTCGGATTCACCGACATCCCTGGACTTTGCAGCGGCCAGGATTGGCTGGAATCTCTTGATTCCAGAAGTGATACGATCTGCGATACGTGAAGGGACATTTGCCACGCGATTGTTCCTGCTGCTTCAAAGTAGGGAAACGAACCGCTTATAGGGTAGCAGGGTGCGATGCGGACAAAAAGCGTCCGGAGGATGTCGTGCAACGTGCGCGACATCCTCATTTGTTGCCGAGCGAATGTCGCGATTCCTATTCGATCCTTCGAAGTTCGTTCGCGTGCTTCTGCGACTGGGAAGACCAACGGGGACACAGCGACACGGGGGGACACAGCACTTTGTCCAAACCCATCAGAATTGGAAGCCCGTTGGCGCGCCCCTGCCTTCACCAAGGACATTCTCCGCATGGTTGGCATCGGGAAACTTGATTTCTCCACGCCGTTGCATGCCATAATGCTTTTTCCCAGTTGCCCCGTGTCCCCAGTTGCCCCGTGGATTTGAGTCGGCAAACATCCTTCGTACGGTTGTTTGCACGGAACGCGGTGGTTACTCTCTTCTCGTTCAAGTTCCGGAGATTCTAAGGGCCGCCGTCATGCTGCAATGCAATTGCGATCATTGTGATATGAAATTCAAGGCCAAAGATGAGTTGGCCGGTAAGCGAGTCCGCTGCCCGCAATGCAAAGAAATCGTGTTGATCCCAAAGGGCCCAGAAGCCGCTCTGCCAGCAACTCCCATGGCAGCACGTCCTGCACCTACGCCTCGTCAGAAACCTTCCCGGCCTGACGTCGTTCCAGAGGATGCGAAGCCTGCAATCAAGACGGATGTTCCGCAAATCGCAAAACAGATTGGTAAATCCGTGATCTCTCGATTGCAGGTAACTGCTGAGGCTGTCGGCGGTACCGTCTCGAAGATGCAGGCAAATCGAGAGGTGGCGAGACAGGAGCAGGCGATCGTACAAACGCAAAAGCTTTCCACAATTCAGCGTTACCTTAACGATGAGCAAGATCCAAAGGTCATCGAAACCACCGCGCCAAGGATTCAGCAATTCTTGACGTCTGATGAAGAACTTCTCTACATCGCAGTGCAAAAGAAACCAGTTGCAAACTTTACGCCCGACTGCGTGGCGTTGACGTCAAGGCGGGTGATTTTCTTTACGGTAAAACTGTTTGGACAATTGTCATTCAACGATCATCTGTGGCGGAACATACATGACGCCACGATCAAAGAAGGCATCATGGGAGCCACATTTGCTGTGACCGTTACGAACGGGATGCGGATGAGCATCGACTACTTGCCGAAGGCACAAGCACGGATGCTTTATCGCTT
>JAYSPO010001289.1:0-25487 GCA_043722015.1 Candidatus Kuenenia sp.
ATTCGCACCCGCCGATTTCTGGAATACGCATGTCGCCACAACATTGATTTTATCTGGCTCGCAGAAGGCCACACGCCCGATCACAGCAAGCTGGCCGAACTCGATCTGCAGATCGAAGCGATGATGAACGATGTGGCTGCAGCGGAAACCGCTGCAGGTGACTCCGGCGGGACAACGCTGCCTGAGAGTCTTGCGACCAGCAAGCAGCGTCGGGACAAACTGAGCGAAGCGCTTGAGGCCGTACGAGCAAAAGATGAAGCGCGAAAGAAGGACGGCGTCAACCCGGACAGCGACCGTACGCTCCGAGTGGAAACTGTCAGACTCTTCAAACTTCGGTCTTGCCAAATCGTTCTTCTCCGCGGGTCGAACTGCAGGGTTTGATATGAGGTCAAAGGAAGATGTTGCTGCTTTTACCATGCAGTCTAATTAACAGCTGGTTCAGCCGCGCGCCACGATCGACGAAGCTCCGACACTCGTGCGTGAGAAACCCGCAGTTGGCCGCAACGAATCGTGCCCCTGCGGAAGCGGCAAAAAATTCAAAAAATGCTGCCTCAAGGGCTGAGGGCGGACTGATCGACGGTTCGGTTTTTGTGCATCGGCCTGGCGATGCGAGGATTCCCCACGAGCAAGCCGTCATTCGCCAGACTCAAGTCTTCAAGATCATCGACCACGATTTCTTTCGCCGGTCTGAAAATAGTGATGGTCGGCACATTCAATTGTCGCAGGTTTTGGCTTATGTAAGCACCAGTGCAGAAGTTCCTTCGTTTAACCGCGTGCCCATCGGGCCGCGCTTCGCTGCCAATCGCGGGGCGTTGGTCTCTCATTGTGATTCTTTTCATGCCAGAGCAGGAGATTGCGTCACCGCCTTGATCAGCCTGCATCACATCGGGCTCGGAATGCACTGAGTTGCCTCGGATGGGGCGTCGATTCCCTCAATGTTCCTAAATGGTGAAAGAACTGGTATTCCTCCGTGTGAAAGAATAGAGGAAACCAGATGGAACATGTGCCGGAAACCAGTGAAAGCCTGATTGCACGGGTCAAAGACCCCGCGAATGACGCGGCATGGGCTGATTTTCTGAAGGTGTATCGGCCCGTGATTCTGCGAATGGCCCGCAGGCGGAATCTGCAGGATGCGGATGCTCAGGATGTTTGTCAGAAAGTGCTGCTTGCGATCTCTCAGGCAATTTCGCAATGGGAACCGTATCCGGACCATCCCTTTCGAGCCTGGCTCGGACGCATCGCTCGAAACGCCATTCTGAACGCGGTGACTCGGCGACCAAAGGATCAAGCCACGGGGCTGAGTGAAATCGAATTTCTGCTGCATGAAGTTGCAGTGGCTGATCCGGACAGCTCTGCGGAACTTATGCTGGAGACACGTCGGGAATTGTTTCATCGTGCCAGCCAAATCGTGCGATGTGAGTTCACCGACATCACGTGGCGGATGTTCTGGGAGACAGAAGTTGCAGGACAGTCAGTCGAAGCGGTTGCGGCGGCTTGCGGAAAAACTCCGGGGGCAGTTTATGTCGCTCGGTGTCGCGTCATGAAGCGGTTGCGCGAATTTGTGCAGAGTGAAAGTCAGATCTGGGGAGTCGAATCATGAAACTCAAAGCGTGTCCTGATCTAAATCAGCTGCATAAGCTCGTTGATGGCACGCTGGATGAGCACACCTTGAGCGTCGTGGAAGAGCATCTGTCGACATGTGAATCCTGTCGGACGCAAGTGGAGCGGCGGATACAGTCCACCGACTGGTGGAAGCAGGCTCGCAGTTCGCTCAGGATATCGTCGACTGAATATGGGGCTGACGAATCAGAAGCCGGTTGCTCTGACGTTCTTTCACTACTCGGACCGACGGATGATCCGGAAAAGATCGGACGCATTGCGGAATACGAAGTCATCGGCGTCATTGGCCGCGGTGGCATGGGCGTTGTCTTCAAGGCGTTTGATCCTCGGCTGAATCGATTCGTTGCGATCAAAATGCTATTGCCGCATCTTGCAGCTTCCGGGGCAGCTCGCAAGCGGTTTCCGCGAGAAGGCCAGGCGGCCGCAGCGGTGGTCGATGACTTCGTGCTTCCAATTCACGCCGTGGCTGAGTGGCAAGGCGTGCCGTATCTGGTGACTCAGTATTCCCGCGGCCCGACGTTGCAGAAACGCGTGGAGACTCAGGGCTCGCTGGAACTGAGGGAGATCCTGCGCCTCGGCATGCAAACCGCGCGAGGACTCGCGGCGGCTCATGCACAAGGGCTGGTCCATCGCGATGTGAAACCGGCGAACATTCTCCTTGATGGTTCCGTCGAACGCGTCATGCTGACAGATTTCGGGCTGGCTCGAGCCGTCGATGATGCCAGCATTACTCGCACAGGAATTATTGCCGGGACGCCGCAATACATGTCGCCTGAGCAGGCTCGCGGAGGCAGCGTGGATGCTCGATCTGATTTGTTCAGTCTCGGCTGCGTCCTGTACTTCCTCTGCACTGGCCACCCGGCATTTCGAGCTGACAACAGCTACGCGATTCTGAGGCTGATTACCGACGAAGAACCGCGTTCCATTCGCGAGATCAATCCCGACATCCCGGAATGGCTCGGTGCGGTCGTGCAGAAACTGATGGCGAAGAAAGCAGAAGACCGTCACGGCTCAGCGACGGAAGTGGCTGAACTTCTGGAGACATGTCTTGCTCATGTGCAGCAGCCCACGGTGGTGTCGTTGCCGAAGAATTTCCAGCAACAAAATGGTCCGACGGCCATTCTCTACCGTTACCAGCGAAAGGCAGCAGGCATGCTTGCGATCATAACTTTGTTGACTGTCGTTTGTTTGCAGCTGATGCCTGACGAACAACTTTTGGTATCAGGTCAGGCTCCACCAGCCGAGTCAAACAAGGTTCGGGCTCAGGCACCGGTTGTTCCTGTCGCCATACGCAAATTTCCTGCGGCAGATAGTCGCATTGTGACTGTCTTTCCTGGAGCAAATCACCTGAAACTGGAACTTAAAGCACTGGTCGATTTGACTTCCCGGACGGAACGGCAACAGTGGCCCAACGTTGAGCGATATATTGATACATTTTTCAAGGGACTGGATCGCGACCGGCCAGTTGAAATTCAGTCCTCCATCGGTGGTGCAAGTATCAGTTGGTTTTGGGTGCCACTCCTGATCGAGAAAACACCATTCCGGGGATTTCGCGAGAATCTCGATTCACTTGGCTACAACGTCGCTGGCGTCAAAGGGGACAGTTCTCTGTTCACCGTGACGGATTCCACTACCATGTTCGAGCAGGGTTGGATTCGATTAGACTCGAATGCGTTGCTGGCCTGCGTTGGAATCACAAATCAAAAAGAGCGCCTTGATCTCCTCCGGCAGGCGATACTCGAAGCGGCCCCGCCAGTTGCAAATGTCGATGGCTCGCTCGTCGTCAGCATCACAAACACGGACCATACTGCAGAAGCACAGGAGTACCGGCGACGTGCATTTCAGGACTATCGACATCAGTCTATGAAAGGGATGGCTGCGAAGAATCGTACGGACATTATTCCTGCGAAAATTCGCGAGTGGCTGATGACAACCTGGCTGGATGAATATCAACTGCTGACAACAGAAGCCTCGACGATTTCCGCACGTGTCAACATTGACAGGGAACAGGAAAAAGAGCCCCAGGCCTCAGCAAACCTGTCGGCCACAGCGATACCAAAGACGGCGCTGGCGACTTCCATGGCCCAGCTTGCCAAACACAAGGATGCTTTTGTCTCCGTCGCTCAATCTGAGTCGTCGGTACTTTCCCTGCGAGTGAATGCCCCGATTGCCGATCTGAGAAAGCGAAATCTTCAGTCACTTGCTGACCTTCTGGCGGATGAACTGCTGTTCCGTCTCATCCGCATTGAGGCTCAGGACTATGAGAATCAGGCAGCAGCGAAGCTATTCACAGAAGACCTGGTGCGACTGGTCAAGGCAGCCATTGCCTCAGGTCAATTCAACGCCTTCGTGGAAGGAAGTGTCAGGAATGACGAGCCGCAATGGATCGGAGCGTTGGTCGTTCCGAATGCCGAGTCCTTTGCCGAGACTCTGAATCTGATATCGAAGATTGAGCCCGGCAACACGGTGCAACTCAATGTGAAGAAAGTTGGAGGCGTTTCCATTCATTGGGTAGCGCTTACGGGGGAGTCCCTTTCGTTGGTGCAGACGTTTGTCCGCACGGACGGCAAATTCTTTGTGGGAATCGATTCGCACAGGATCTGGTTCGCGGCGGGAGACAATGCGATTGAGTCGCTCGTGAGTCAGATTGAAACTCTGGGGGCACCAGAGGCGTCTACTTCTGTGTTCCACCTGAATGCGCAGCTGGGTTCGGTCATTTCAACGCTGGTGAATCTGCCAGAGAACGATTCTCCGTCGGCGAGTTCATCAGTCAGGCTGTGTCATGAGTTCCTGCGCAATGCCTCTCACTTATTTGTGGCGGACGACGATTTGCTTACGATTGATGTCGATTCTGTCGGCCACAGGATCGACGCCAGCGTCATGTGCGACACGGGGATACTTCGAATGCCTGGAAGTCAATTGGCAAAGTTCTCAAGGGAGAATCTCGAATAGGTCGTGGGTCTGTCAAAGTCGGCTGCTGGAGGGCGTTCGCAGGGTTTGTGAAGGAGCAGCCTGGGAGAATCGCGGATTCGGCCGGGGCATGCGTTCCAATGCAGCCTTTAATCCCGGAACTGAAACGAAAACACATCCGCATCATGCAGCACAAATCGGAGCCGCACGGTCTGGCCGACAATTGTTAACAGATCCGCCTTTGATTTCCAGACGACGGGGCGGTCGAGCGTGTCGCCGAAGAGTTCTTCGCAGTCTTCGATCGAATATCCCGGCAACGGCTTGCCCTCCTGATCCTGCAGTTCCACCTGAACGCTGCCGGCGGCGGATGTGGCGAAGTTGAGCCACAGCTGATTTCCGGTAAATGTGAATGGCCGAGTGATCAGTTCGCCGCCGCTCATTGGAGCACTCACCGAAACGAATCCATCGAGTCTCAACGTGTAACGCCGCAGCAGGTCGCTGGTGCCGGTCCAGTAACTCTCAACAGCGAAAAACGAAAGTTCGTTGGGAGCGCCTTCGAATGTCCCGCCTGTCTCGACGGGATGCCAGGCAATCGTCTGGTGTCCGTAGTTCCATGTGCCGTTGCGTTCGATGCCGGGACGCAGGAATCCCTCGTTCCAGCGTTTGAAGTTGACTCCATCGCGGCTCGCCATCAGCAACCCTTCTGTCAACGCTCGGCCGTAGCGTTCGCTGGCTTTCGCTCGCCACTGGCGGTTTTCCAGTTCCGGCAGAGCCCGCAGAGATGTGGACCATTCGCGAATTCGCTCCGGGCCGGCCCCAGCCCGTGCTTCATGATCTGGCCCGTCTTTGTGGCCGCGTTCCACATAGCGCATGGGAAAGCCAATCAGTAAATGCGGCGCGCGGTGGTACGGCGAGACCACACTTGTATAGAGTTGCTCCGAAGGTGAATCGACATATTGCAGATCCGTCTGGTCAGTCCAGATCAGAAAATCTTTTGAAATGGCTGTGCGGATGGCCCGGTGCCCTTGCGGATCCCAGATTTTCTCGTCGTCGTAACCACCCTTTGTGAAATAACGCCAATAGACGCGGTACTGGCCGTGGGCCGAATCCCAAAATGCCAGATTCTGCGAGTCAAACGCGCCGGCGGTGATGATTGGTTTGTCGCTCATCGGTGACCAATGCAGGCCGTCAGGTGACTTGAACGCCAGCAGTCCGCGTCGGTGATCTTTGGGCAATCGGCTGGCTGGCAGCAGAGCCTTGTAACGAGCATCCGCCGGAGCATCCGGATTTTCATCCTTGAAGACAGCGGGCTCACCGGGTTCTGAAGTAGCGTCACCGACTTGCTGTCGCACCATGACAATGTTGTTGGCCGTGCTTCCATTGAACTCATGCAGTCCCAGGGACGGCTTCTGCCAATGGATCCCGTCTTTGCTTTCGGCATAACAACAGAACAGGCCATGCGTGCCGGCATTGACGCCTTTCGGAGTCACATCGAGGTGCCCGGCTGCATAGTACATGCGGTACCGGTCGCCGTCCTTGAACACGCTGTGATACACGCAGCCACTTCCTTCCCACGGCTCGTTGTGGTCCAGCACGATTTCCTGAGGGACCGGGTGCTGTAACCGGAGATCCGCTTTTCCCTCCAGGCGTTCAATGAGCGTGGCATCGACGAACAATTCTCGCCGCGATCCGATCTCGTGAACTGCGACCGGCGGCTGAGCGACGGCCAGAGCACAGGCTGTGTGAATCACCAGCGCCAGCGTGAAACATCGTGTCATGGTAATTAATTCCAGGCGAGCGGTGGAATAACCTGCTCCGGTCCCATAGCGGAATTCGTAAGAATTCATGCGTGATCTGAATTCTGACGAATTCAGCTACGACCATGATTGTGCCTGAGTCGGGACTGTATGTGAAGTGCCGAGCAGCATATCGAGTTCCAAAATCGGGTTCGATGTCTGGGAATAGTCAGAAAATCGTGGGAGATTTGTGAACCGGAGTCAACGGTGGTGCGACTCTCCCTTCGTTCGGCTGGCAAACTATCCTTGCCTGTCGGCGAAAGAGTTGCCATCCTGAAATGTGATCGAGAAACGTCAGATGCCAAGAAAGCCGGATGACATACGCGACGAACTGCCGGTGCTGCGGTGCCTTCGTCGCGACTTGTCGGCGTGGGACGAACTCATCCGGCACTACCATGACCGGTTGTTCTACTTCGTGCGGCGCATGGTTGATCAGGACGATCAGGCTGCACAGTTGTTGCAGGAAGTCTGGGTCAGGGTATTGCAGAGTCTAAGTTCGTTGCAGCACGGAAGCCGGTTGGCCCCGTGGCTCTACTCCGTCACGCGACATGTGGTGATGAGCCACTACCGCGAGTGCTACTCAAACGCGGAGGCGACCGACCACGCGACGCTGGACGAGCAGCCAATTGATACATCTGGCAATGCCGCCCGATTCGAGGATGCGGAACTCATCCACTTTGGACTGAGTCGGATTGGGTGGAACGAGCGGGAAGTTCTGACGCTGCATTTTCTCGACGACCTGTCTGTCGCCGAGATCGCGACCGTCCTTGGCATTCCGCCAGGGACCGTGAAGTCTCGATTGCACCGTGCGCGGTCCGATCTGCGGCAAGTCCTGATCTGCGAAACCGGCGAATCTACCGGAAAGGAAACTCATCATGCCTGAACGTAACACAACCAACCACGAATCACCTTTGCGCGACCGACTGCTCGCAGTCGGATCGCCAGGATCCAATGTCCAGGACCAAATTCAAAAGGAAATCCGATCCATGTTGACCCGTAAGCTGACGACCTTTCAACGCGTATTCTTTTGTCTTGTCGTTGTCGCTTCCCTGGTGAGCGCCTTTGTCTGCGGATCGCTCGCACTCACCGAACCGCAGCTGCCACCTTTGGCGCGGCTCGGGTTGGGGACGGGAGTTCTGTTTGGCCTGGCATGGGTCATTCTCATCGTGTCGGTCCTGCGCCGCGGCGAGATGGACCTCAAGCGAGACGCGCGCCGGATCGCTCAGATGGTTTGGGGGTTCACGGTGCTGATGTCGGTTTTCTTCTGTGCCGTCGGCATGTCGCGTCCCGACAGGCAAATCAGCGTGCTGCTGATCCTCCAGTCACTCGTGTTCCTCATTGGTGCCGCCGTCTATTGGCTCAACCACCGAATCGAGGAATCCGAACTGAACGTGAAGGAAAAGCTGCTGGAGATCGAACTTCAACTGGCTGAACTGAATCGTTCGCGATGAAGTGCCGGGACTCATCCTGAATGGAAGTCTCGCCGCAAATGGACCGGGTGGCCGGGGCTGCAGTGAGCGGAGCGAAGGCAGCCCCGGGGTTTCAGGCTGGCGCCCTCCAACCCCGGCCACCCATCAATTCATTGTTGACAGAGCACCAGTTCGAAGTTGGCGAGGTTGACGATTTCGGCGAAATCGGTTTACGGGCGGAAAGATATGCGACGTTGTAGCTTGCCGTTGCGGTTGAACGTAGAGAAGATCGTGCCGTTTCTCCACTGCAGCCTGCCAGCCCACACCGAAATCAATTCATGAACTCTGAATTACCACGCCGCAATTTCCCGAGTGGCCAACAACGACGCGAAGGTATTCCCCACGCGAAATCACACCAGCGACTGATCGCAATTATGGTGAGCACTTTCGTCGCGATCACAGCACACACGCTCGCCGCTCAGCAGCCAGGAACTTTGGCACCGCTTGCCCCGGACGAGGCGGCGCAGACGATGGTGGTGCCGGAGGGTTTCCGGGTCACGCTGTTCGCTGGTGAACCGGACGTGCAGCAGCCGATCGGGTTCTGCATCGATGATCGTGGTCGGCTGTGGGTGGCGGAAGCCTACAACTACCCGAATCATGGCGATCGGCCGGGTGACCGAATCATCATTCTTGAGGATGCCGACGGGGATGGCCGGTTTGACAAACGCAGCGTGTTTTTTGAGGGACTCAACTACGTCACAGGGATTGAAGTAGGCTTCGGCGGAGCGTGGGTGATGTCTCCGCCGAACCTGTATTTCATTCCAGACAAGAATGGCGACGACCAGCCCGACAGCGAACCTGTGTTGCTGCTTGACGGTTTTGGGAATCATGCTAACTCGCACAATCTGGCGAACGCGTTTTCGTGGGGACCAGACGGCTGGCTGTACGGAACGCACGGTCGTACGAACTGGTCGAAGATCGGCAAACCCGGAACGCCCGATGCCGAACGCATCCGCTTCGACGGCGGCGTCTATCGCTATCACCCTGTCCGTCATGTTTGGGAACCATTCGCAGACGGCACGACGAATCCCTGGGGCATCGACTGGGACGATTACGGGCAAGGCTTCGTTTGCAACTGTGTCGATCCGCACCTCTACCATGTGATTCAGGGAGCACATTACGAACCATGGCGCAATCGGGAATCGAGTCGTTTTGCCTACGAACGCATTGCCACGATCGCCGATCATCTGCATTTCATAGGGAAAGGCAGCGTGGATGACGGAATCGGAACCCCCGCTGAAGACGAAGCGGGCGGCGGGCACGCGCACTGTGGCACAATGATCTATCTCGGCGACACATGGCCGGATCGATATCGCAACACAGTCTTCATGCACAATCTGCATGGCCGCCGGATCAACAATGACATTCTGCGCCGTTCCGGTTCCGGCTATGTCGCATCACATGGTCGCGATCTGATGCGAGCCAACGACAGCTGGTTCATGGGCGTGACCCTTCAATACGGCCCAGACGGCGCGGTCTATTCCAGCGACTGGTCCGACACCGGTGAATGCCACAGCGTTGTGAACACCCAACGTGGCACAGGGAGAATCTTCAGGATTAGCTACGGAAACCAGACCGCGCTGAAGGTAAATCTCGCTCTGCTCACCGAGCCGGAACTCGTCGCTCTTCAATTGCATCGCAACGACTGGTTCGTACGTCATGCGCGTCGCCTTCTCCAGGAGCGTGCGGCGGGGGGCAGCGACATGGCCGCAACAACGACCGAATTGCGCCACCAACTCGCGGATAAGACACTTCCGGTTGACCGGCGCCTGCGAATGCTGTGGACACTGCATGCCATTGGTCACGCCGACAATGCGCTGTTAGAGGAGTTGTTGATCGACGAATCTGAGTACCTGCGGGCGTGGTCAATCCGACTGCTCGCGGAGGAGGGTGTTTCTTCGCCGGACACCCTGAAAACCTTTGCCGCGATGGCTGCTCAGGACAATTCTGCATTCGTCTGTCTGCACCTTGCCAGTGCGCTGCAGCGCATCGACCGGACTGAGCGCTGGCCGCTGGCGGAAGGGCTGATCATGCGCGGCGAGTTTGCCGATGACGCGAACATTCCGCTGATGATCTGGTACGGGATCGAGCCGCTGGTGGCCGACGATCTGTCGCGATTCGTGAGTCTGGCAACTCGTGCGGCGATCCCGACCGCACGTCGTCATATCGCTCGGCGCGTCGCGGGGATGCCGATGAACTCCGAAGGGATGGCACGGCTGGTCCAGTCGCTCGCCGAGTGCGGCACAGACGACCATCGTCGGGACTTACTGGCTGGAATGCTGACAGGGCTCGAAGGAACTCGCAACTCTGCCATGCCCGGGGAATGGTCAGAGGTTTACACTGGGCTTCGCGCGTCAACCGATGGTTCAGTTCGCGAGCAGGCATTACATCTGGCATTAATCTTCAATGATCAGACCGCCATACAATCGCTGCTGCATCAGGCGTCTGATCGAAATGCTGCCGCAGATGAACGTCTGCGAGCCATCCAGACGCTCGTGGCCAAACGTGTGAAAGGTTTTGACCAGCAGTTGCTGACGCTGACCCGAGACGAATCGACTCGCCGCGCCGCCCTGCGCGGGCTGGCCGAGTACAATCATCCCGAGACCGTTGCCACCATTCTTGATGTTTACCCGGGCCTTGATCTGGTAACTCGGCAGGAAGCTCTGCAGACGCTTGCCGTCAGACCCGTGTGGGCTCGGGCATTACTGGAGTCCATCGAATCAAATCGAATCCCGCGTGCCGATTTGACGGCCTTCACGGCGCGCCAGATTCATAGTCTGGGCGACAAACAGCTCTCTGCTCAAGTCGAGAAACTCTGGGGCGAGATTCGTGAAACACCACGCGAACGGGCACGAATGATCGCCGACTTGAAACGGCGGCTGTCTCCGGATTCCGTGCGCGCTGGCGACCGCAGTCACGGGCGGGCACTGTTTTCCAGAACGTGTGCCAACTGTCATCGCCTGTTCGACAGCGGCACTGCGACTGGTCCCGATCTCACGGGGGCACAACGCACTAACATCGACTATCTGCTGCTGAATCTGATCGACCCGAGCTCATCGATTTCCAACGACTTCCGCATGCAGATCATCGAAACGACAGACGGCCGAGTCGTCACGGGGTTGCTCGTCGGTGAATCCGACAATGCGATCACCATGCAAACCGCGACCGAGAAAATCGTCGTCCCCACGACTGAAATCGAGCAACGAGTCATCTCAAAAGTCTCTATGATGCCGGAAGGACTGTTGCAGAGTCTGACACCTGACGAAGTGCGCGATCTGCTCGCCTACGTGACAGGCCCCGATCAGGTTCCGTTGCCGGTAGAGGCCGACGGTGTGCCGATGGAAAAGCCGATGTAAGCCGAGCCGAGCGTTGGGGACGCGTTAACGAGTTGTTACGATTTTGCCGATATGGCATAACCCCTGATGCAGAAGGGACTTGCGTGACACGTTGATCTGCGGAGGCACGAACGTCGTTTAGATTGGCTTCAGATCAACACGCCGCCGGCGCTTCGTTGCCCGGAGCTCAGGTGTTAGGGGAGTGAACGAGGCTCAAAATGCTTATCAATCTGTTACATGAAGCGAGTGGTAGAAGTCTGGGTGTGCTTGTCGGGATGCTCGTGGGTACATTGATCACTGCGTACATTGCACGACGTCGGCGAATGAGAGAACGTCAGCGGATTCTGGATGGTGATGCTCGGGACACGGTGGTCATTCATCAGCATATCCTTGATTCCGTCGAGCAGGTCGATTCATCGGGTGTCACACGCACAGTGAAGGTTCTGCGAGTTCGAACGCTGGGACAATCGGAACTCAATCGTGTCGTTCCGAACGGACATCTGGCCGGAATCCTGACAGAATGTGCTCATGGACATTTCCCATACGCCGTCGCCCGTTAGAACTCCAACGGGCTTCCGTAACAAATGCCTTGAGGTTCGGCCCGGATGGACATCTTCGCCACAAGCCAACTTCGTTCGACGTATTTGGTCAACGCTCGCAAAGTCAAAGCCGCATGGGTCAGGCGGTTTCAGATGGCTCATCGAGATTTTGTCCACGCGTGAAATGACATTGCAACTGCCGCACAACGCTTCCTTCATGCACGAAAAGCGAGTGTAATACGCACCCAATCCTGCCCCTCAACGAAGAATGAAATCTTATGAAGAACGAAGTGATTGCCTCCCACTTTGAACTGCTAGCGGATCTGTTGGAAATTCAGGGCGCGAATCCGTTTCGCATTCGAGCCTACCGGAATGGGGCTCGCACAATTTCTTCAACGTCGGAATCACTGGACGAAATGGTCCGTTCCGAAAAAGACCTGACCGAACTGACCGGTATCGGCAAAGACCTCGCCCGGCAAATCCATGAAATCGTAACCACCGGCAAGCATGTCGCGCTGGAAGAGCTGCGTAAACAGATTCCCGGCGGCGTACTTGATATGCTCCGCATTCAGGGCGTCGGACCTAAGAAAGTCTCTGTGTTCTTCAACGAACTCGGTCTGAAATCACTGGCCGATCTGAAGCTGGCCTGCGAAACGGGACAACTGGCGAAACTGAAAGGCTTTGGCAGGAAGACGGAAGAATCCATCCTGCAGAATATCGGTCTGGCGGAAAAACAGGGTGAGCGAGTTTCAATCGCAGAAGCGCGTGCGGCAGCAGAAGCGATCGTTGAAGACCTGAAGAAATTGCCCGAGGTGGAGCAAGTGTCAGTCGCTGGCAGTTGCCGGAGGCGTCGCGAAACCTGCGGCGATCTGGATGTGCTTGCGACGTGTTCCGACCCCGGTCCGCCAATGGACAGATTGGCTGCTCATCCGCTCGTCGAATCGGTTCTGCAGCGTGGCGACACAAAGCAGCGCGTGCGGCTGAAAACTGGAATCGAACTGGACCTGCGGGTTGTGCCACAGGCATCATTCGGCGCGGCGATGCAATATTTCACCGGCTCGAAAGAACACAACATCGTTGTGCGCCAACGCGCCAAAGATCTCAACCTCAAGGTCAATGAGTATGGCGTCTTTCGCGGAGAAGAGCAGATCGCAGGCCGTACCGAAGAGGATGTCTATGCCGCCGTCGGACTACCCTGGATTCCCCCGGAATTGCGGGAACACCGTCGCGAATTTGAATGGGCCGACGCCGGTACACTGCCAGAACTGGTCAAGGTCGCCGACATCAAGGGCGACCTGCACATGCACACGACGGCGTCCGATGGAGCAGCCACGATTGAAGAAATGGCTCTCGCGGCAAAGTCTCGCGGGCTGAAATACATTGCGATCACAGATCACAGCAAACGAGTCTCAATGGCGAACGGACTTGATGCAGCTCGGCTGCGGCAACACTGGAAAGACATCCGGGATGTTCAAGCCCGAGTGTCCGGCATCGACATTCTATGCGGGATCGAATGTGATATCCTGGAAGACGCAACGATGGACCTTCCGGATGACGTTCTGGCGGAAGCGGATTGGGTGATCGCCGTGCTGCACTATGGACTGAAGCAGCCAGGAGAACAGATCATGAAGCGTCTGATGGCAGCTGTGAAGAATCCTCATGTCGATATCATCGGTCACTGCACTGGTCGCATGATCGGTCGCCGCGAAGGAGCTGACGTGAATTTCACAGAACTACTGAAGGCAGCTGCAGACAATCGCGTCATGATGGAAATCAATGCGCATCCCAGTCGTCTGGACCTGGATGACATTCACGCCGCCGCCGCAAAAGATCACGGTATTCCGATCGTGATCAGTACCGACTCACACAGTGTCAACGGCTTTGAAGTGCTTGAATACGGCGTAGATCAAGCACGCCGTGCCGGGCTCACCGCTGACGATGTGGCCAACACGAAATCGCTGCAAGAATTTCGGCGGTTACTGAAGTAATCAACCGCCGGTGTCAATGCGTATTATTGGGCTGATGTCAGCTGCAACTGAGGCCGCATTTGCTGGCGGCGCGTCTCCACGATCGTGGCCGCTGCGCCCACGGCTTGTTCGGCTGTCGTGAGTGCGGCTGTGGTCGTTGTCACTACAACCTCAATGGCCGGCACTTCTGCCGTCAAAGCCTGCATAGACTTCTCAGCTGTCTGCATCGTCTCCGTTGCCGCGGCGATTGTTTTTGCAGCGACTTCCATTTCTGTTTTCGCGTCCGCCATGGACTTATCCATTACGGCAATCTGTTCCGTCATGCCGACGATAGACTTTTCCTGGCGATCAGCCACTGCGGCGAGGCTCTCGGTTGTGGACTTGATTTCAGCATTTTCGGGCAATGCAGCCAGAGCTGCTGTGGCCTGTACCAAGGCGGCTTTGAGCAGCGGGACTGCGGCCTGAGTCTTCGTCATGACGTCCACCTGGACAACCTTCTGAGCTTCCAGCGTTGTTACGGTAGTCGTCAAGTCTTTCATTTTCTGATCGCTTGCTGTCACGATCCCCTGAGCATCCTGCATGGTTTTTTGAGCTGCATCAATCTGCTGCTGCTTTTCCTGCAAAGCAGCCTGGGCTTCCAGCGATGTCAACTGCACTTCGTCTCGTTTGGCTTTGGCGGCGTCGAGCGCTGCCAATTCATCCCGTAGTCCGATGTAATGCTGCCACCGAGTGACAAGAGCATTTGCTCTGCTGACTTCCTGCTGCACCGCAGCAAGTGCCTGATCTTTCGCAGTGGACGTTGCCTGAAACGGTGGCAAGGCGGCGGTTTCAGTATCGACAACGCCTTTGGCTGCAACCATCGCCTGATCGTCAATGGTGAGCTGCAGCTTCTGCGCTGCGACATTATTGGTGACGTTGATCACATTGGTTTTCGTTGTTGCAAGTTCAGTTTCTGACGTTTTGAGTTCTGCGTCACGGGCCACAACCTGTGCGTTGAGCTGCTCAACGACCTTTTTGAGTTCTTCATCGGTCGGCATCATTGCGAAAGCCGCAGCGGATTTTTCAGCAGCAGCCTTCAGATCCGGGAGAGCTTTTTGCAATGCCGCAACGTTAACCGTAAGCGTCTGGTCTTTTGTCTGCTCAGCAATCAGCTTTTGCTCTTCAGCAGTGATCGCTGCCTGCTGATCGGTATATTTCTTCTGCGCCCCTGAGTAGGCAACATTTGCGGCATCAATCTTCTGTGTCTGTGCCGTCTGAGCGGCGACCGCAGCATCACGCTCGACGGCTGCGGCAGCAAGTTTTTCCGCTGTCGGAGCCACCTGGGCCTGCGCAGCTGCAAGGCGTGACTCCAATGTTGGCGGATTCGATGTCAACTGCCCGATGCGGGTTCCGTCAGCAGCATTCCACACGCGAATTTCGCCGGTCCAGTCACCAGCGATCACACGATCCATCTCGTCGCAATGTGTGGCGTGCAGCGCGAGATCGCTGAACGCTTCGAAGTCCTTTAGCGCGGCTCCGTTACCGTCCCACAATTTGGTGACTCTGTCACGCCCTGATGACACCATGCGTCCATCACGACAGAATTCGACAGAAAATACGCCACCACCGTGGGCTCCCCATGATTTAATCTGACCACCGTTTTCCATTTCCCAGAGTCGAATGGTGGTATCTTCACTGGCTGATGCCAGGACGTTACCGTCAATTCGCCATGAAACTGACGTCACTGCAGCTGTGTGGCCGGGGAGTGTCAGATATTCACGACCCGTGTGGGCTTCCCAGACCATCAGTCCGCCGTTGCGGTCCGAAGTGGCCAACAGCACGCCGTCCGGGCTGAATTCCAGGGAGTAAATCCAATCTGTATGTTTCTTACATTCGTAGGCGAGCTCGCCTGTCGAGGTATTATAGACGCGAACAATCTTTTCCGGGCCGCCGAGCGCGATCAGTGATTGATCCGCACTGATGTCTGCCGCAAGAACTTCATCCAGTTCGTCGCCGACCGTCATAATGCGTTCTCCGGTCCTGATGTCCCATACGACACACAGGCCCTTGGCTGCTCCGTGACCGCCTCCGGCAAGTAACAAAGCGCCGTTACGGCTGAATTTCAGAACACGAGCAACACCTTCAGGAAACGGCAGCACGCCCAGCGGCTCCAGGGTTTCTGTGTGATACAACACAACCTGCTTCTGGCCTGCCACGGCGGCCAGTTTCGACCACGGATTTGTCGCGATCGCGGAGACTGCTGTCGTTGCTGAAGTGTGGACGACCGGCTCGACGTTCAGGACGTCAGGCATAGGCGATGCACCTTCAGGTCGAGCGCCTGCAGAAACGCCGACGGTCATAGCCGCATTCTTTTTTTTCGGCAGCGATACTTTGCTGGATGAAGTTTCCAGAGCACCACCGTCGATCCATTTCTTGATCATGTCGAGCGTTGCGTCGGGAAGTTTGTCTGCCTCCGGCGGCATGAACGGTTCGCTCTGATGCGATACCAGACTATAGAGATAGCTGGCACCGGAATCACCCACTTCGATGGACGCACCGGCAGCCCCACCCTGCATCAGTGAAGAATACGACGACAGGTCCAGATCGGAAGTCTTCTTGTTCGTGTTGTGGCAGGACAGACACTTTTCACGCAAAATCGGTTTGATATGGTCTTCGAAAGTCACCTTGTCATCAGCCATGCTGACGGAAGCGAAGACCTGCACCGCAAGAGCAGCGAGGCCGGCAGACAAGCGTGGCAGAAACGATTTGCGGTAATTCATAATGAAACTCCTGAGGACGGAACGTCAAAGTCGCTCATCCGGTGCCCCATAATTTTTTCGAGGCCAACTGAACTTAACCCAAGCTTCTCTTCGGCAGAATTTGCCGGACCAGTCAGCCCGCACAGACCCCGCACACCCAAAACTCTCATCATCTTCCGCGATCAGAACCGCAGAATCGCGACAATTGTTACAATTAGCGGAGTCCGGTGACCGCTTTCGCCCATCAGTGGTTAAACAGGAATTCGCTCGAATTCAAAAGTGACCAGAAGATGTCTTCCAGAGCTTCCTTCTTGTTCTCCTGTTCCGCCACGATGACCATCAGAGATGCCACCTCTTCCGCAGTCGGTTTTCGCGAAAGACAGCGGATGTACATTTCTGAGATTATGTCTTCCGGTGTTTTTCCTTCTCCAAGGCGTTTGGGCACAAGACCACCCTGCTGGATCTTTGCGTTCGAAGTGTCACCATTGATCAGATGGAGTGCCTGCGACAGGTTCGGTTCCATTTTTACTTCACACGAGCATACAGTTTCCCGCTTCGCGCGACCAAACGTGGTCAGGAAGTACGTGGCCGTATTGCCGTCGGCGATCTGCACGGCTCTTGCTCCGACCGGCAGGCCCGGGAACTTGTCCTGAGTGCTCGTGACCTCGCTGATGCAGTCCAGCATGACTTCCGAACGGATTCGTCGCAGCTCTGCATGTGCGAAATTGCGATGATCTGATGCGTTGGATTCGGTTGGCTTGGTTGACAACTGATACGTCCGCGAAGTGCAGATGTCTCGCACCAGTTTGCGGAAGTCATAGTTATACCCAGTGAATCGCTTGCCAAGTTCATCCAGCAATTCTGCATTCACCGCCGGGTTGCTGACTCGCACATCATCCACTTCATTGATGATTCCGCGACCCAGAAAATGGGACCACACGATGTTGGCAAGGTTCTTGGCGAAGTACGGATTCTCTGGAGACGCCAACCATTCAGCGAGCACCACGCGGCGATCACGTCCCGCGAGATCCGGTTCAATTCCACCCAGGAACTTTGGCTTCATCACAACGCCGCCGACAAGATGTTTTACTTCCCCGCCGCCGGAATTAAAGATAATGGTTTCGCGAGGATCTTCGCCCTGCTTCCGCCCGATCTGTGCGAAAAAGGCCGCGAAGCTGTAATAGTCGTTCATCGTCCAGCGATCAAACGGATGGTTATGACATTGCGTGCATTGGATTCGCATGCCCATGAAAACCTGCGCCACGTTTTCAGCGGTCTTCAGTGTTTCTGTCTCGGTCTGGTAATAGTTAATTGCAGGATTGGCGAATGATCCGCCGCTGGATCCCAGAATCTCGCGGACCATCTGATCGGTCGGCGTGTTGCTGGCGATTTTTTCTCTCAGCCAGTTGAAATACGCCAGCATCGGTTTGGTTTCAACACGATTTGCAATCGTCCGCACCTGCAGAATCTCGGCCCATTTCATCACCCAGATATCCACAAATTCTTTTCGCTGCAACAATTCGTCAACCAGTTTTTCGCGTTTCAGTGGATCAGCATCCGCTACAAATTTTGCATGCTCGTCCACGGTTGGCAGAGTCCCTGTGATGTCCACGGAAACTCGCCGCATGAATTCTTCATCACTGCAAAGTTCGGATGGAATAATTCGCAACTTACGAAGTTTGCTGTGAACCAGTGTGTCGATGTAGTTGAATTCAGGAGTCTTCGGGTCTTCGTACTGCAATCCTTTTGGCAGCACGATGAACTGCGAACCGACGGTGTGCGTATCGAAGCGTGCCATAATAAAGGCTTCGCCGCGAGCGTGTGCCGTGACAAGCCCGGTCTGAGCAATTTCCGCACTGGTTTCATTGTTCGAACTGAAGAAGGCCAGATTCGTTACGTCACGGTCAGTGCCGTCTGAGTACTTTGCGCGAACTGTCAATCGCTGAGTTGTGCCTTCGCCGTCCATCACCGCATTCTTTGGATACAGATCGACCGACACGACGGTCGGCACCGGCCCCGGATCATTGGGAGCCCCTGCTTCCAGCCATCGCAGCACGGTGCTGTAATTTTCGCTCCCAACGTCAAATCGCTTCCCTCCGGTATGGGGCACATGGCCATCCGATTTCTCCATCAACAGGCTCTCCGCCGGCAATGCGAGGTTGATGCGACGACCCGGGATTTCACGAGTCAGCCGATAGTGGTCGCCTTCCGGATCAAAGCCAAACAGCGAAAGACGAAATCCATCTTTGCCGCGTGCAGCCCCGTGACAGCTTCCGTTGTTGCAACTGGTCTTCATCCAGACCGGCATCACGTCCTGACGAAAACTGATCGGAGGATCTACCTGCGAGTTCTGCACCAACACAGGAACTTCCACCGCATGGCCACCATAGGTCACCGTGACCTTTGTTGCGCCATCCGCGACAGGATAGAAAGTCGCGTTATCCCGGCGTAGAAACGCTTCGTTTTCAATCGTCAAAGTTGCCTGATTGGTCACATCGAATGTGAGACCGTTCGGCATGACAGCCTGAACGATCATCCCCTGCCGATCCCGAACCGCCGACAGTTGAATGTCCATCGGAGCGACACTGATCGATGCTGGTGCCGCATCATCTGCCTGCGCCACCGAAAACATCGGCAGCACAATGGCTACAACAGCTGAAAGATATGAAAACGATTTCATCGAAACTTATCCAATCGCTTAAGACGCCTCGCCGCAGATTGCGGTGAAGTCGATATCCAGATTTCTCATGCAGCTCAACAACTGCTCAGGATCGTTCCAAAAGTCACTGTCACTACGGCTGGGATGCATGTAGCTTGGACATTCATGTCCGAGTTCTCGCCAGAAATCGCTCCACAGGTGTAAGTTTCCTGATTTGCAGTCACCTTCGCTTCGACAGCGTTTCACGTGAACCCGACGGACATGAATGTCCATCCTACCCTAAAAACACTCCATTTTCGGAACGGAGAAAACAACACCCCTGGCTACAACACAGACACCTGATTCTTGAACTGTCCTCATTGACCTGAAACCTTTTTCTGAGATTCCAATCTCAACTTCTCCAGTCGTGTTAATCGCTTCTCCGCCGGTGGTGCAACTGGCGCTGGAGCCGCCACCACTGCTGCCGCAGGCATAGGTTCAGGCATAGGGGCGGCGGTCGGCATTGGTAGCGGCTTATCGATCCGCAATTCCGAATCTCCCACGCGTGCATGCACAATACTTTCATTATTTTCCGTAACAGTCACCTGACAGAAAATGTTCTTATGAGTTCCCTCAGGACTGTCGACTGCGGTCTTCACTTTAAAGACGAGCTCTTTGGTCTCCGCCGTCACCTGCAATGGTTCTGCAGTCACTTTATGTGGCAGACCAACCAGTGTCACAACGGCAGGTGCCTTAAGCTCCTTCAGGATCTGCACATCAACCACAACGTCGGTTTCCTTGCCTTGTTCGACAGAGGAGCGTTGCACTGTCATGCCGACGTAGGGATCGGCGACTTCCAGCGATGCCATCTGGGTTGAAGCCCAACTCGCTCCGTTGATGTTCGCAGAACCGAGTGCATACACAGGCCATTTTCCAAGAACCGCGTTGCCATCGGCATTGATCTGATACAAGCCTTCGGTCTGGCCCTTCGCAATCACGATCTCACTGTTCGCACCGACGCCTGGCGGACGGAACGGAAACTGGACTCGAATCTCTTCGTCCCAGCCTTCTTTTTTTGTTGCGACGATCCTGAGCATCATCATTCCGTTTCGCACGATCGGCACGTTCGGCTGAATCAACTCCAGCTTGAACGGCAATTCTTCGATCGTCGCCACGGGCAAGCGATTGACATCTTTCCAGACGTACAAAGACTGCCCCGGTCCGGCGATTACAAAGTCGGCACGATTCGAAAATCGACCGACAACATTCAGAGCAGGATCAGTCGTCTTCATGCGGAAATCCACCAACGCACCAGCCAATGGAGCGTCCGCAGCTGATTCAAACACAACTGGCATCGTGTTCAGGTTTGCCGGCATGGGCAAGGCCATCATGGTGACACCTGGCGGCAACTCGATTCCGTCGATCGTCAGTTCACCACCGAAATTCACGCGTTCCGCAGAGATAATCGTTCCAAAGCGATTTCCACGGGGAATGTAGATCTGCTGACGTGACTGTGAATAACGCGCCACTCGCGGAATGCCGACCGTCAGCGCCGGCACCACTTCCTGAAACTCGACGCGATACACGAACTCGGGACCGCCACGATTCAAATGGTCGGCAATGCGAATGGCATACTCACCGTCTGCAGGCACCTGCCAGCGGAAATAGCTGTCCGGCCCGCGTGAATCGTCGTTGCCTGTGATAGCTTCCCCGTTGGCTTTGTAAAGATTCATCACAGTATCGATCGCGGACCGTACACGGCGACCGTAGCATTCGATTTCAAACACTTTCCCGGCAGTAGCTGTGAACTTGTAAATATCGACGTCGCCAGGTTCCTGCAGAATACCGTTGAACGATGATGGAAACTGAGCAACCGGAGTCGCGTTTTCAAAGCCGTTGTTCGGCTCCAGTTCCAATGAATTCGGCACGGTCGAAATCCGCATTACATGTCCTGAAGGCGTAATGCCCGTTGCATCTTCTGCAAAAACCAGTGTTTCAGAAGTGCCATCGTTCGGAAGTGTGACGGTTTTCGCAATCGGACCGTTTGCATCCCCGATCAGCGTCACTTCCAATGCTTCGCCGACTTTGCCGCCAGCCGGAAACACGGACATCGGGCGAGGAAAGTTACCGATGTGCAAACGATAGCGACACTCGCCATTGCCGCCATAACCGCTGTCTCGCATTTCGATTGTGTATTTGCCGTCTTCGGGTACGACAATCGAAGTCGCAGCATCCTGCTTCAGCAGCGGAGAATCATCTTCCGCCGACAACTCAAATCGTTTGTCGTTCAGAATCGCGACGTACGGATCAAACAAGGTCTGACCGAATCTCATTCCTTCAACTTCGACCGAAAGCCGCTCGCCCTTTTTTGCATCGACGACAAAGTAATCGACGTCTTCGTTCTGGACCGTCCCCACGACGGTACTATTGATCGGGATCGGCTGCGGCAGAGCAAAGTCTGTATTTGGTTCGATTTCGTCAACCGCTGGAAGAGCACCGACGAAGAACGTGCGATACTCGGAAATTCCGGTCTTTGTTCGCACTTGAGCCGTGTGTTCGCCCAGTGCACAATCAGCAGCGATCCGCACTTTGACATCAATGTTGTTCGCGTCGGCGGGCTTGATTTCAAGAACCTCAAAGCCCGGTTCGTAGAAGAAGATCTCTTGTGCATCATCCAGGCGTGCCCCCGCAAATCGGATGACCTGCTCCGTTCCACGTTGCACGCCTCGGGGCATAATAATGGATAGCGCCGGATCTGCCGCGGACAAGACCTGAGGTGTCATCTGCGACACCACGACACACAATGCTATGGCCAACGGAAAACGCATGGCGAGATCTCTTCCAGTGAAAGACGAACGGGAGTCCTTCCCGCTAACGCACCCCCCGGCTTCCATGTCAGGGCATTTTTGAGTCCACTTGCAAAACAACGCTGCGAATCCACTCTTTTGGCGATCCGCAGCGCTGCATGAAGTTGTAAAATCAGACCAGCAGTTCCGAGCGAACTTTACCGCCGTCCACTATTTCGATCGGTCGATCGCCAGGAGCCATCAACTCCTTATCTGCAGTGATGCCGAGGCAATGATAGATCGTCGTAGCCCAGTCTTCGACATTCAGTGGTTTCTCTTCCGGTTCGCTGGCCGTTGAATTTGATGATCCGTAAACCAGCCCGCCTTTGATTCCACCGCCAGCCATGACCACGCTGAACACTTTCGGCCAGTGGTCTCGACCGGCTGTACCGTTAATTTTCGGGGTACGACCGAATTCGCTGGCGATACACACCATGGTATCTTTCAGGCGACCACGTTCGTCAAGGTCCCGAATCAACCGTGCGTAAGCCTGATCAAATGGTGGAACCTGGCCATTCATGCCAGCTGCGATATTGTCGTGCATGTCCCAGCCACCGTATGTCAACGTCACAAAGCGAGAACCCGCTTCGACCAGCCGACGGGCCATCAACATTCTGGCTCCAGCCTGATTGCGACCGTACTCATCACGCAGAGCATCAGTTTCTTTGCTGAGATCAAATGCTTCCCGCGCCTGCTGTGAACTGATCATGCCGTAAGCACGCTGATAGAAAGTATCGACAGCATCGAGCGAGTCTGCTTTTTCCTTGTTCACAAAGTGATTGTTCACCGCGTCCAATGCGCGTCGGCGACGTGTGAATCGCTCGTCGGTGACGCCACCCGGCAGTTGCAGGTCGCGAACGGTAAATCCACCGTCGGCAGGATCAGAACCAAGGCTGAATGGGGCAAATGAAGAGCTCAGGTACCCTGTGCCGGCAAACTCATTCGGCTGCCCCGGAATGCAAATGTAGGGAGGGATATTGTTCCGTGGTTCAAACTCGTGACTCACGACACTTCCCATGCTCGGAAAAGCCAGAGCCGGGCTTGGGCGATAGCCAGTAAACATATTGTGCGTGCCGCGTTCGTGGGCCGCTTCGCCGTGGGTCATGCTCCGGCAGATGGCGATCTTGTCCATCACCTTTGCAGTCTGCACCCAGCGTTCGTTGATAAACACACCCGGCACGTTGGTCTCGATTGAACTCATCGGCCCGCGATATTCGATCGGAGCATATGGTTTCGGGTCGAAGCTCTCCTGGTGTGCCATGCCGCCAGGCAGGAAGATAAAGATCACCGACTTGGCGGTGCCTTCTTTGGTTTCGTAGTTCTTGAGATCCGCTTGAGCCGACTGCATCTTCAGATATTGAGCCAACGTCAGGCCAATCCCGGCGCAGAAACCAACGTGTAGAAAATTTCTCCGTGAACTTCCACGAGCCATAGCTAATCTCCAGGGGAAAATGAACAGCCTGTTTGGCAATCCAGTGAAGGCCGACAGTCAATGTTCTAACGTGTAATTGTCTACGCAAGTGCTGAAGCACTTGAATCAGGTGGGATATAAGGTGGGTTGCTTCGGGAATTTGCATCCTGAATGCCGTAAGTGTTAAGCAGTCACGCCAACTTGTCAACAATTCCGACCGAATTTAGCCGGTTGTGAATGGTAGTACTCTGATTGACACGACATTTCTCAGAATCAGCAGGAAAGCCGCTGCAGGTTTCCTCGGTTTTAACACCAACGCGACCTTTTCACGCGCCTGAACATCGAAACATTCGTCAAAATCCCGATCACGATTTGTTTTACTTCGGTCCGGGAATTGTGCCACGAGCCATAAACGCAGGTCCAGAATGGCGGCTGCAAGTTGCGGCAGCCCACGATAAGCGGGGAGAACTTTGATGAAGGGCTGCGATCTCGGAGATCACTGCTTGCACATGACAACGTCTTCCAAAATCGTCGAATCCACGCAGAGTCCGTTTTTTCCGGTTTCCAACTGCGTTACTATCCCCGCCTCGCACGACTTCAAAGACCGCTTGAGTCTTTACGCTGCGACCGATTTCATCCCTGGAATGTTCCTCATTATGTCCGCGTCTTCTGTCTGTGAAGCTGCTCATATGTCCTGGCACGAAATGGCGGATGCCGTATTGAACGGCCAGTCGTTGATGCGCGACGACGCATTACGAATTCTGCGGGCTGACGATTTAGAACTCCTGGCGATTCTGGACGCCGCGTATCGCGTTCGACGGCAGTACTTCGGCAAAACCGTACAGCTTTATTATCTGAAGAATGCCAAGAGCGGCCTTTGTCCGGAGGACTGTACCTACTGTTCACAGTCGAAAATCTCCGAAGCTCCGATCGAAAAATACGCCATGCTGAATGCGGAACGACTGCTCGACGGTGCCCGCAAGGCCGCTGAGAGCAAATCTCGCACGTACTGTATTGTCGCCAGCGGTCGCGGCCCGACAGATCGTGAAGTCGATCATGTCGCGAATGTCGTACGTCAGATCAAGGATCAGTACGGTCTGCACATCTGTTGTTGCCTTGGACTGCTGAAGCCCGAGCAGGCCGTGAAGCTCAAGGACGCAGGCGTAGATCGCGTCAACCACAATCTCAATACCAGCGAGCGTTTCCACGACGAAATCTGTACGACACATACATTCAAGGATCGACTTGAAACGCTCGATGTGTGTCGCAATGCCGGACTGGAACTGTGCGCCGGAATGATTGTCGGCATGGGCGAAGTGCATGACGACGTCGTGGATGTGGCCATGAAGTTGGCGGAACTCCACGTCGAATCTATTCCGATCAATTTTCTCAATTCCATCGACGGCACGCCGCTGCAATCGGTCCACGAACTGGATCCAGGATTTTGCCTGAAAGTGCTGGCAATGTTCAGGCTGACAAATCCAAAAGCCGAACTGCGGATTGCGGGCGGGCGTGAAGTCAACCTGCGTTCTATGCAGGCCATGGGGCTGTATCCGGCCAACTCAATGTTTGTGAGCGACTACCTGACAACACCCGGCCAGAAAGCGGAAGAAGATTTCCGGATGATTGCCGATCTGGGCTTTGAAATCACCGCCGGCGACTACGAATCGTCGAAGCTGCTGGAGCTCTGGAATGCGTCCTAGTGCTCTGTCAATCGTGTTTTGATGTGTGCCACTGGCATTGCCAGTGCTTCCTGCAAATGGAGGGCACAGGCAAAGCCAGTGGCACGCAACCCATCAATGAATGCGTGCCAGAGCATTGGCTCAACCGGAAGGCGATCTCTGCGATTTTTATGTACCTTGGACATTCATATCCGAGATCCAGCCAATCAGCGTCCCACAACCGACGGACTCCGAGATAACTGCATCCAACATTCTCTCTGAACGACGCGACTGCTGATGCAATGCCACGTATCGCACGTGACGAGGTTGCGTCTGACGAATGTAATCTTCGGCCTCGTTGGATCCATCTGCATCGACCAATTCGACAGTGAATCTGCCTTCTTCGGCCACGATGTTTGGTTCCAAAGCGTTTGCACTTGCCGACTGTTCGTCATTGGGTTCAGGGCCACATTGGTGACCCCGAGTTCGTAACGGGCGGCTCCATCAACAACTCTCCAGGACAACGTCGGTTGCGTGTTTGTCGTTCAGAGGAAGTA